>NZ_AECZ01000011.1 GCF_000179555.1 Solidesulfovibrio fructosivorans JJ] | reverse complement strand
GCCGTCGCCCCTGCGGGGCGAAGGAATAAGGAATTTTTTTGGAATATGGTTAAAAGAAAAGAATTTTTTTCGGTTGCAACCCTTTAAAAGTTTTTGGGGAGGGTGGGGGTCCGGGGGAGGGAACCCCTTTTTTCAAAAAGGGGTTCCCTCCCCCGGATGCCTTCCCATCTCCTCCTCCCCCTATCACCACAATGCCCCATGTTTTTGAAGTCAGCGAACTGACGCGGTCGGTGAAGGACGTCGTCGAGTCCGAGTTCCCCTTTGTCTGGGTACGCGGGCAGGTGGTGAATTTGTCGCGGCCGGGCTCGGGGCATTTGTATTTTTCGTTGCGCGATGCCGAGGCGTCTTTGGCGGTGGTGTGGTTTCGGGGCGCGCAGGGCGGCAAGGCCTTGGCGGGTGGGGGGCGGTATGACCCGCTGACGGGCGAGGTTTTCGAGGAGTCGCTGGCGAAGAGTCTGGCCGATGGCATGGAGATCATGGTTGCCGGGCGGCTGACGGTCTATGCCCCGCGCGGTGTGTATCAGCTGGTGGCCGAGCTGGTGCAGGAGGTGGGCGAGGGCCGGCTGTGGCAGGAATTCGAAGCGCTCAAAAAGGAGCTGGCGGCCAAGGGCTATTTTGCCCAGGAGAGGAAAAGGGCCTTGCCGCGTCATCCGCTGCGGGTGGCGGTGGTGACCGCGCCGGCGGGCGCGGCGGTGCGCGATTTCATCCGCATCGGCCGGGAGCGGGGTCACGGGGCGGCGGTGCGCATTTACCCGACGCTGGTCCAGGGCGACGCCGCGCCGGTGGGGATTGTCCGGGCCATGCTGCGGGCCGTGTCCGACGACTGGGCCGAAGTGTTGGTGCTCATTCGCGGCGGCGGGTCGCTGGAAGATTTGTGGGCGTTTAACACGCCCGAAGTGGCGGGGGCGATCTTCGCCTCGCCGCTGCCGGTTGTGACCGGCGTGGGCCATGAGGTCGACGTGACCATTGCCGACATGGTGGCCGATGTGCGGGCGGCCACGCCAAGTCATGCCGCCCAGCTCTTGTGGCCGGAGCGGGCCCAACTGACCCAGCGCCTGGACGATCTGGAGATGGCGGCGCGGCGCGGCATGGCGCGGCTTGTGGCCATGCGGGAGCGGGAGCTTGTCGCCCTGGCCCGGGGGCTTGCCTGGCTCTCGCCCCGGCAGCGATTGGCGCGGTTGGATGAATCTTTCGCTGGCGCGGCGGCGCGGCTTACGCGGGCCGGGAACGGCTGGCTGGGAAAATTTGCCGCCCGGTTGGATGCGGTTGCCGCCAAGATGGCGGGGCAGTATGGGCCGCACAGCCTGGAAGCCAGGGAGGAATCCCTTTCCCGCCGGACGGAGCGGCTCGGCAATGCGTTGCGATTTTTCCTGGCCGGGCGGGAAAACCGGCTGGATCTGGCCGCGGCCGAGCTGGCCGGCCTCGATCCCATGGGGCCGCTTGCGCGCGGCTACAGCCTGACGACGCTTTCCCGCACCGGTAAATTCCTGCGCCGGGCGGGGGATGCGCGGCCGGGCGACAACCTTTCCATCATGGTGTATGCAGGCCGCGTCGAGGCGCGGGTAACGGACGTCGCGCCCGCACCGGCGGATGCGGACGATGTCGGACGCGACGGGGAGAAGGCATGAGCGCGGGCAAACAAGAGTCTTTTGAAAAGGCGTTGGAACGCCTGGAACGTATCGCCGCGCGGCTGGAAGCCGGAGATGTTCCCTTGGAAAAGGGTGTGGCCCTGTACAAGGAAGGCATGGGGCTTGTCGCCGACTGCCGCAAACGGCTCGAGGCGGCCAAGCTGGAGTTGTCCCTGGCCGGTGAGGACGGCGCGCTTAAGCCTTTTGACGTCGAAGATGCGCGGCTTGCCGATGCGGACGGCGAAGACGGGGAGGAACTCGCGTGACGGTGAAGGAACGATTGGCCGCCCAGGCGGCCGAAGTGGAAGTGTACATCCGGGAGCGCTTCGGCGCGCGCATGCGGGAGCGCGGCGTGCCCGAGGGACTGCTTTCGGCCATGGAATATTCGTTGATGGCCGGGGGCAAGCGGTTGCGGCCCTGCCTGTGCCTGTCCTTTGCCGAGCTTTTCGGCGCGCCCCGGGCCAGCGTCATGCCGTTTGCCGCCGGGTTCGAGCTTATCCACACCTATTCGCTTATCCACGACGACCTGCCGGCCATGGACGACGACGACCTGCGCCGGGGCCGGCCCTCGAACCATAAGGTTTTCGGCGAGGCCGGGGCCATCCTGGCCGGCGATGCGCTTCTCACCGAGGCGTTTGGTTGCATGAGCCGCTCCTGGCCGGCTGTCGCGGCCGAGTTGGTGCTGCCGGCCCTGGCCGAGGCGGGGCGGGCGGCGGGCGCGGCCGGCATGGTCGGCGGCCAGATGCTGGATATGGAATTTACCGCCCGCCAGGGCGTGACCCTGGCCGAACTGGCCCATATGCAGGCGCTCAAGACCGGAGCGCTCATTACCGCTTCGTGTGTGTGCGGCGCGATCCTGGCCGGCGCGGCCGAGGACGGCATCAGCCGGGCCCGGGAGTACGGCGAGGCCGTGGGCGCGGCGTTCCAGATCGTCGACGACATTCTCGACGAGGTTGGCGATGCGGCCACCATGGGCAAGCCCGTGGGCAGCGACCGGGAGCAGGGCAAGAGCACCTATCCGAGTCTGGTCGGGCTTAACGAGAGCCGGCGGCTGGCCGGGCAGCGTGTGGATGCGGCCCTGGCCGCCATTGCCGCCTACGATGGTCCGGCGGCGGATTTTCTGCGGGATTTGGCCCGCTATATCGTGGTTCGGGTCCAATAGGCGCGAAGCCGTAAGCCGCGCCGGGAGGCGACATGATCGGCAAGGCACGACGCATGGGCAGGAGAAGGGTGCTTGGGCTTTTAGCCGGGGCGGCTCCGGCGCTTTTCGCGGCCAGGGCGGCCTGGGCCGGGGAGACGCCGGCGGCCATGGACGCCATAACCGCCATCAAGACCCGGCGCAGCGTGCGCGCTTACACCGCCGAGCCGGTGACGGACGCAAAGGTCGAGGAGATCCTGCGCTGCGGCATGCAGGCCCCTTCGGCCTGCAACGAGCAGCCCTGGCAGTTCGTGGTGGTGCGCGACAAGGCGATCCTGGCCAAGGTCGGTGGCATCAACCCCTACGCCGCCTATGCCAAAAACGCCCCGGTGGCCATATTGGTCGCCGGCGATCTCTCCCTGGACAAATGCGGCGGCTATTGGATCGAGGACACGTCGGCCTGCGCCCAGAACATGCTCCTCGCCGCCCATGCCATGGGCCTTGGCGCGGTGTGGACCGGCATTTATCCGCTGCCCGAACGGGTGGCGGCGTTTCGGGCGTTGCTCAAGATGCCGGAGACGACAACCCCCATGGCGCTGCTCGTCATCGGCCATCCGGCCGAGCAGCCCGCCCCAAAGGACCGCTATCGGCCCGACCGGGTCCATCACGACGTCTGGTGATGGCCGGCAATGAAGCCGTGCTGTCGATGCCCACTTTTGGCGTCATCCGGCAGGCACAAGAAAAGGACCAGCAGATGACCGTACTTTCGGACACGGCGCTTCACATCCTTCCCCGGATTCAAACTCCCCATGACGTGGCCGGGTTGACGCCGGAGGAAAAGGCTGTCCTGGCCGAGGAGATCCGGCAGGTCATCATCGGCACGGTCTCCATGAACGGCGGCCATCTGGCCCCGTCGCTCGGCGTGGTGGAGCTGACCCTGGCCCTTCTCTCCGTGTTCGATCCCGGCCGGGACAGGCTGGTGTGGGACGTGGGCCATCAGGCCTATGCCTACAAGCTTTTGACCGGCCGCCAGGAGAACTTCCATACCCTGCGCACTCTGCACGGCATAAGCGGTTTTCCGCGCCCGGCCGAAAGCCCCTACGACCATTTCGGCGTGGGCCATTCGAGCACCTCCATCTCCGCCGCCCTCGGCATGGCCATGGCCCGGGACCGCAAGGGCGAGGACCACGACGTGGTGGCGATCATCGGCGACGGCTCCATGACCGCCGGACTCGCCTACGAGGGGCTCAACCAGGCCGGCGGCTGGGGCGGCCGGCTCATCGTCGTCTTAAACGACAACGAGATGTCGATCTCGAAAAACGTCGGCGCGCTTTCGCTTTTCTTAAGCCGCAAGCTCAACCAGCGCTGGGTCAAGCGGTTTAAAAAGGACATGGAGAACTGGATCAGTTCCTTCCCCTTCGGCGGCGACGTCATGGGCTACGTCAAGCGCGGCGAGGAGTCGTTCAAAAGCTTTTTCACGCCCGGCATGCTGTTCGAGGCTTTCCGCTTCAACTACCTCGGTCCCATCGACGGCCACGACACGGCGCGTCTGACCGAGGTGTTCAAGGAAGTGCGCGAGATCGAGGGCCCGGTGCTGGTCCACGTGCTGACCAAAAAGGGGCGCGGCTACGCCCCGGCTGAGAAAAACCCCACCTATTTTCATGGGGTGGGCTGTTTCGAGCCCGAGACCGGGCTGGTGGAAAAGCCGGGCGTGTGCCCGCCGAGCTACACCCAGGTCTTCGGCCGGGCCCTGACCGCCCTGGCCAAGGACGATGCGCGCGTCATGGCCATCACCGCCGCCATGCCCGAGGGCACGGGGCTTTCCGATTTCTCCGCCGCCATGCCCGAGCGCTTCGTGGACGTCGGCATCTGCGAGCAGCACGCCGTGACCTTTGCCGCCGGTCTGGCCAAGGAGGGCTTCAAGCCCGTGGTCGCCGTCTATTCCACCTTTTTGCAGCGTTCCTATGATCAGATCGTGCACGACGTGTGCCTGCAAAACCTGCCCGTGACCTTCTGCCTCGACCGGGCCGGGCTGGTGGGCGAGGACGGGGCCACCCACCATGGGGCCTTTGACCTGTCCTACCTGCGCCACATCCCCCACCTGACGGTGATGGCCCCGGGCAGCGAGGCGGAACTGCCGGGGATGCTGGCAACGGCCCTGGCCCAGTCCGGCCCCGTGGCCATACGCTATCCCCGCGGGGCCGGCGAAGGCCTGCCTCTGCCGGAAAAGCCCGAGCCTCTGCCCATCGGCAAGGGGGAGATGGCGCGGCCCGGCAAGGACGGGCTGGTCGTCGCCATCGGCAGCCGGGTCATGCCGGCCGTGGTCGCGGCCAACGAACTGGCCGCCGAGACCGGGCGCGAGGTGGCGGTTTTCAACGCGCGCTTTGTCAAGCCGTTGCCGCGTGAGCAGTTGCTGGCGCTGGCCAAGGAATTCCCCTTGTGGCTGACGGCCGAGGAAAACGTGCTGCAGGGCGGCTTCGGTTCGGCCGTGCTGGAGATGCTCGCCGACGCCGGGGCGCTTACCGGGCTGACCGTGCGGCGGCTGGGGCTGCCCGACGACTTTGTGGAGCACGGCGCGCAAAAGGCCTTGCGGGCGATTTGCGGTATCGACAAGGATGGCATCAAGGCCGCTTTGCGCGCGTTGCTCGGCCTGTAGCCCCATTTGTGCGGGAAAGTCCGGGGCGCGCCGCTTTACGGTGCGCCCAAGAGCGGCTATGTTTCTCGTTCTCGCGTCCTGGGCCATACCTGTTATCAAGGCACATTCGCCCACTGCCCAGGCATCACGTGGTGCGGGGATTTTCCCCATACAGCCCCGCCCCGACATAACCGAAGGAGTCATGATGGCCGCCATATCCCGTTTCATGGAAACCCATTTCCGTCACTTCAACGCCCGCGAGACCCTGGACGCCGCCAAGGCCTGGAACGACCTGCTCGGCAAGGGCGGCAAGATGTTCTTGTCCATGGCCGGGGCCATGAGCACTTGCGAGCTCGGCATTTCCCTGGCCGAGATGATCCGCAAGGACAAGGTCCACGCCATAAGCTGCACCGCCGCCAACCTTGAGGAGGACCTCTTCAACCTCTTCAATCACAACGAGTACAAGATGGTCCCCGAATACCGGGATCTCTCGCCCGAGGCGGAAAAGGAGCTTTACGAGGGCGGCTTCAACCGCGTGACCGACACCTGCATTCCCGAGGGCATCATGCGGCAGGTGCAGCACCGTATCTCCAAGCTCTGGGTCGACGCGGCCGAGACCGGCCAGTCGAAGTTCCCCTACGAATATATGTACGCGCTGCTGGACCAGTCCGACATTGCGGAGTTTTTCCAGATTCCGCGCGAACATTCCTGGGTGCTGGCCGCCAAGGAAAAGGGACTGCCCATCTTCACCCCCGGTTTCGAGGACAGCACGCTTGGCAACATTTTTTGCGCCGAGGTTATGCAGGGCCATGTGAAGAGCCACGACGCGGTGCGGCACGGCACCGAACAGATGGAGCTTTTGGCCAAGTGGTACACGGAGCAGGCCAGGACCGACACGCCGGTCGGATTTTTCCAGATCGGCGGCGGCATAGCGGCCGATTTTTCCATCTGCGTGGTGCCCATGCTGATCCAGGACCTGCGGATCGAGGACACGCCTTTCTGGGCCTACTTCGCCCAGATCGGCGATTCGACCACGTCCTACGGCTCCTACTCCGGGGCCGTGCCCAACGAGAAGATCACCTGGGGCAAGCTGGACGTGGACACGCCGCGTTTCATGATCAACTCCGACGCCTCCCTCGTGGCCCCGCTGATTTTCGGCTACGTTTTGGGCTGGTAGTTCGTGATAAAAAGCGCAAACTCTTGGCAGTCAATGGGAATGGGCGTAGCTTGAAATCGCGGAAACGAGAACGCATTTCGGCCCGCCCGCGCGGGGAAACGCATAACGCACGAAACCGCAAACCCTGGAGGCTGCCATGAGCGAGTTCACCGAAGCCGATCTGCCCGTCAGCATTGATCACGAACAGATGGTGACGCTTGGCGACGGGACGACCATCCGGTTCGAGACCAACGGCGAGGCCAAGGACCTCTATGTAGGCGATGCGTTCACGCCGACGATCCAGCTCTTTCCCGGCTGCGACTACTGTGTCGAATCCGAGGGAAAGACCTTCAAGGTCACGGCCGAATTCGAGGATGTGGTCACGGTTTCCAAGGTTTGACTCGTAAAGGCCAATTGAAGTCAAAGGCCGGAGGCGTGAGCCTCCGGCCTTTTTTGCGTCCGAAAAGCTGGGAAGTTAGCCGTCTTGGTCTTGGTCCGTCGCCTCGTCCCCGACGTCCAGGCGGTCGAGAATCAGGCCGAAAAAACCGGTGCCGTCGTCGGCATGGTGATGCCAGCCGAGGTGTGCGCCGCAGGTGGCGCAAACGGCCATGCGCCACTGGCCTCGCGAGGGCTTGGCGAAATCCATGGCGAAATGCCCGATGACGGCGCAGCCCGGGGCAAGGGAGAAACAGCCGATTTCCTGGTCCGGGCCGAAGCCGGACGGCACGGTGTGGCGGTGGGAGCCGTCGACGGCGATGCGCAGGGCCGAACTGGTGATGGCGGCCCCGCATTGGGCGCAGACGAAGCGGTCGCCATGGGCCAGGGCCGGATTGGTGATGCAGGGGCGGGGGAAAGTGCCCGTATCGTCCGTCTTGTCCGCCTCGTCCAGGTCGTAGGTGAGATGGAAGGGCGGGTTGGTGGTGAAAAGGGTGATATGCTTGTTCATGGGGGCTCCCCACGGGCCGCTTGCGTGTGCTGCGGTGGCGCTCCCGTTGTCTGTTTATTTCCTCCTTTCGGAGTTCGTTTTTTAAATAGTCACGCCGCGGGCGCAGGCAAGCGTCGGCCGGAAAGTTTCCGGTCGCGGACCTGCCGCGCCCCGGCGGGGACGTTATTCGGGCAGACCAGCCATATCTTCCGGCAGGGCGAGCAGGCGGTCCTGGATCAGGCCGAAAAAGCCCAGCCCCCTGGAAGACAGGTAATACCAGCCGAGGTGGGCGCCGCAGGTGGCGCAAAAGGCCGTCTGCCACAACCCGTCGTCCTCGCCGGTGAAGTCCAGCTTGAAGTGGCCGATGACGCGGCAGCCGGGGGCCAGGGAGAAACAGCCGAATTCCTGATCCACGCCCTTGGCGGTGGGGAAGGTGTGGCGGTGGTGTCCGCCGATGGCGATGCGCATGCCCGCCCGGGTGACTTCCATCTCGCACACGGCGCAGGCGATGCGGTCGGCGTGGGCTAGGTCGGGATTGTCGAACACGAACCTGGGCTGCGGCTCTAAGATCAGGTCATCTGCTGAATTTGTTGTCAAAAACACGCCTGAGGCTTTCATGAAATGCTCCTCGGGTCGAAGCCGTGTTGGACGACGGCCCTTTTCCGTTTGCATTTAAGTCAAAAAATGCTATTTTAGTTGATTTAGTCAAGTTAAATTTAGCTGGCCAAGACGAATTATGCGCATTTTTTCACATCCTCAGACCTCGGATGCGGCCGGACCGGACACCAGGCGGTTGAGGATCAGCCCGAAGAAAAATCCCCCGGATACAGGGACATAACGCCAGCCAAGGTGGAGCCGGCACACCGCGCAAAGCGCCATTTGCCAGCGTGTTCCCGGGAACCAGGAAAAATCCGACGTCACCGCCCCGGCCCCCAGGCAACCGGGGGCGGCGGCAAAACAGCCGATCTCGAAAATGTGGCCGTACGGATTGGCGAAGGTATGGCGGTGGTCGCCGTCGACCGTGATGCGCCGGTTTTCGGAGGTGACCACGGCGCGGCAGGCGATACAGCAAAGGGGGCGGTCGCCCGGCAGGGCGGCCCCGGCCCGGGGTTCGATCATCCGGCCGGGCCGCCCGGTCCTGCCCGGCCCGTCACCCGGCGCGCGGCCCCACCTCGGGATGGGACGGGGCGGCTGGATGACCCGTGGGAAGGGGGAAAGGGGCATGGATGGCTCCGGCTGGCGATTTCCATTGCGCGCGGGCCGGTGCTTTTATACAATTTTCCCGATGGGGCGGCCCGGTGGCAGACCGGCTCGCCAAACCGGCCGCCACATGGTTTTTTTTGAATGCGCGTCTACCTCGGACACCTCTCGTTAAACGATCCCTTGCAGGGCTATTTGCGGGACTGCATCCTGCCCCAGCTTACGGCGGCCGGGCGGGAACCGCGCTGGCGGGTCTACCGCGTTTCGGCCGAAAGCGACGTCTACCTCTACGAGGACAAATGGAGCGGGGCCCGGGTGGTGGGCAAGTTCTACGCCCGCGCCCGGGGCTTAAACGGCAGCAACGCGCCCCAGTCCGCGCAAAACGAATATCGCAATCTCGAATACGTGAGAAGCCTGGGCTTTACCGGGCCGCCGGATACCGTTGTGCGCCCCTTGGGAGCCAATCGCGATCTCGGGGACCTGCTCGTGGTGGAGCATGTGACCGGCGAACAGCTCGACGCCGTCATCGCGGAGGCCGCCGGAGCGGGCCGCTCGGACAGGCTTTTCACCAAGCTGTCCGGTTTGGCCCGGTTTTTCGCCCGGCTCCACAACGGCACGGCCGGCGGCGAACGGGTGGATTTCACCCGTACCCAGGCCTATTTCGAGCGGGTGCTGACCTATCTTGGCGGGCAGGGCATGGCGTCCTCCCGGCGCCTCGACCGGCTGCGCGAGCTTTCCCGGGCCTACGCCGCCCGGCCCGAGGTGTGGCAGGACGCGCAGGTCTGCGTCCACGGCGACGCCACACCCTCCAATTTTCTCTTCGGCCATGGTCGCGACGTGTGCGCCATCGACCTCGAGCGCATGCACCGCGACGACCGGGTCTACGACGTGGGCCGGCTTTGCGGGGAGCTCAAGCACTGCTTTATGTTGGCGACGGGCAACCCCGCCCGTTCGGAACCGTTCATCGGCCATTTCCTGTGGGAATACGCCGGGCATTTTCCCGACAGGAAGCGGGCCTTCGACGCCATAACGGCACGGCTGCCGTTTTATCTTGGCCTGACGCTTCTGCGCATCGCCCGCAACCACTGGCTCGACGACGCCTACAGAAGACGGCTCATCCAGGAGGGCAAGGCCATTTTAAAGGGAGGTTTGGCATGACGGTGCGGGGCATCATTTTCGACATCAACGGCACCCTCGTCCATATCGAAACCGACGAGGGCAACGAGCAGATCTACCGTTCCATCAGCCACCTGCTCAAGTATTACGGCATCCGCACCAACCGGGGCGACGTGCGCGACGGCTATTACCAGATTCTAAAGGACCAGCGCCGGCGCGGCGGGGAGCAGTATCCGGAGTTCGACGCCGTGGCCGTGTGGCGGGAATTCATTTTGGACCGGGCCGGTCGGTCCGGGGTGACGATCCCCAAAAACAAGCTGGCCGTGCTGCCGCATTTTCTGGCCGAGCTCTACCGGGGCATCGCGCTCAATTGCCTGGAACTCTACCCCGGCGTGCGCGAGGTCCTCGACGAGCTGCGGCCGCGCTATCGCCTCGCCGCCCTGACCGACGCCCAGACGGCCTGGGCCGTGCCCGAGATGCGCATGGTCGGCCTCGATTCCTATTTCTACCCCGTCATCGTCTCCGGCGACCTCGGCTACCGCAAGCCCGATCCGCGCATCTTCGCCCTGGCCCTCAAACGCATGCATCTGCATGCCGGGGAAGTGCTTTTTGTCGGCAACGACATGTACCGCGACGTTTACGGCGCGCGCCAGGCCGGGCTGCGCACGGTCTTTTTCGCCTCCGGCCAGGGGCAGCAATCCATGGACGGCGTCGAGGCCCATTACAACATCTACAACTTCGGCGAACTGCGAAACGCGGTGCGTTTTTTCGAGGAGCAGGGCTAGGCGCGGGGAAGGAGGGGAGGGGAGAAATGCCTCCGGCGGCCAGGGGGAAACTTTTTGAAAAAAGTTTCCCCCTGGACCCCCTTCAAAAACTTTCGAAAGGGGGAAGGGCGGCGAGTGCTTCCACGAAAAGGGAGGAGAAGATGTACTGGGATGAAACTTCAGGCGTTCCTTCAAGTTTGATTCTCGATCCGAGGGTGGCGGCCTATTTGAAGCCAAACGCCCGGGTGTTGGACCTGGGCTGCGGCGCGGGCCGGATGCTCGGGGAAATGGCCGGAACCGGCCGCTTCGCCGTGGGCGCGGACCGCAATTTTCCGAGTCTGGCCGCCGCCGCCGACCAGGGCTGTCGCGTGGTGCGGGCGGATCTCGCCGCCTTGCCCTTTGCCGACGATGCCTTCGACGCCGGCATCATCCATGCCGTGCTGACCACGCTCAATCCCCGGCAAGTCCGCCTGGACGTCTTGGCCGAGGCCCGCCGGGTCGGCTGCCGGGTGCTGTGCGTGGCCGATTTTCTGCAAAACTGGGATCTGCCTTACTACACGGCCCGCTACGAAGCGGGGTTGCCCGAAACGGGCGAGGCCGGCAGTTTCGTCGTCCGGGAGGAGGGCAGGGTGCTCTACACGGCCCACCATTTCACCCTGGAGGAACTCGAGGGCCTTTTCGGAGCGGTCGGCTACCGGGTGGCCTTTGCCGATACGCCCAAGGTGCGCACCCGGTCCGGCAAGACCGTCACGGGCGTGGTTCTGGCCGCCGTTGCCGACGGTGATTGACGAAACGGGCTTCTGACGGCTAAAACGCAACCCTTTACGATGCCATCCGTCACAACACGGGGAGGTCCCATGAGCGTGGCAACCGACATGGAACAGATGGCCGTCCGGGCCAGGGACGCCTCCCGGCTTCTGGCCGGGGCTTCCGGCGCGGCCAAGGACACCTTTCTGGCCGCCCTGGCCGATTTGCTCGCCACCCGCCGCGAGGCGGTCATGGCCGCCAACGCCCGGGACGTGGAGGCGGCCAAGGCCGCCGGCATGGATGCCCCGCGCGTAAATCGCCTGACGTTGACCCCGGCCATCATGGACGCCATGGCCGCCGCCTGCCGCGAGATCATCGCCTTGCCCGATCCGGTGGGCGGCATCGAGGCCATGCGCCCGCGCCCCAATGGCCTCCTTGTCGGGCGCATGCGCGTGCCCCTGGGCGTTATCTGCATGATCTACGAATCCCGGCCCAACGTCACCATCGACGCCGCCATCCTGTGCCTCAAGGCCGGCAACGCCGTGATTTTAAAGGGCGGTTCCGAGGCCCTGGAGTCCAACAAGGCCCTGGCCGCGCTCTTGCGCGAGGCCCTGGCCGCCGCCGGCCTTCCCGCCGACGCCGCCCAGCTCGTGCCCACAAGCGACCGGGCCGCCGTGGCCGCGCTGTGCAAGCTCGACCAATATATCGACGTCATCATCCCGCGCGGCGGGGAAGGGCTCATCCGGGCCGTGGTCGACGCCGCCACCATGCCGGTGCTCAAGCATTTCAAGGGGGTGTGCCACGCCTATGTCGACGCCGAGGCCGATCTGGCCATGGCCGAAAAGGTGATCGTCAACGCCAAGGCCCAGCGGCCCGGGGTGTGCAACGCCCTGGAGTGCCTGCTCGTGCACGCGGACGTCGCCCCGGAATTCTTGCCCCGGGTCGGCTCGGCCCTGCGCCGTGCCGGCGTCACGCTTCGGGCCTGTCCGCGCGCCCTGCCGCTTCTTGGCGAGGGAGCCGCTCCGGCCGCGCCCGAGGATTACGGCCACGAGTTTCACGACCTGATCCTCGCCGTCAAAGTGGTGGATTCCATGGACGAGGCGCTTGCCCACATCCACCGCTACGGCTCCAACCACACCGAGGTCATCCTGACCGAGCACCACGGACGGGCCATGGATTTTCTGCGCCGGGCCGACGCCTCCATGGTCGGGGTCAACTGCTCCACGCGCTTTAACGACGGCGGCGAGTTGGGCCTTGGGGCCGAGATCGGCATCTCCACCTCCAAGCTCCACGCCTACGGCCCCATGGGCCTTGTGGAGCTGACCAGCGCCAAGTTCGTGACGCTCGGCAACGGCCAGGTGCGGGGCTGATTTTTTTCGCCACGCCATGACGCGACCCGTGATCGGCATTTTCGGAGGCACGTTCAATCCCGTGCACATCGGCCACCTGCGCGCCGCCATCGAGGTGGCCGAGGCCTTGTCCCTGGCCGGGGTGGAATTCGTGCCCGCCGCCAGGCCCCCGCACAAGTCCGGCGAGCCCATGCTCGATTTCGAGCTGCGCCTGCTGCTTTGCCGCCTGGCGGTGGAGGCTGTGGACGGTTTTCGCGTCAACGCCATGGAAGCCGACCGGCCCGGGCCGTCCTACACCTGCGACACCCTGGCCGAACTGCGCGAGGCAAGGCCCGGCGAGGAGTTTTGTTTCATCCTCGGCATGGGCGACCTGCTCGGCCTCGCCACCTGGAAACGCGGCCTGCAACTTGGCCGTATGGCGAGCCTGGCCGTGCATGCCCGGGAAGGGCTCGGGCTCGAGGTCTTCACTGTTTTTCTCAAAAGCAACGCCGCCGCCATGGGGGCCGCGCCCACGGACGATCCGGCGGTCTGGGAGCTTCCCGAGGGCCGCCATATCACCTTCGTGCCCGTGGCCAGACTTGACGTATCCGCCTCGGATATACGAGAGCGGTGGCGGCAAAAAAAACGCATCGACGGACTGCTTAGCGAGGCCGTGCTGCGCGAACTCAAACAGCGCGAGGATGCCCTCGAAGCAGCTTGGGCCAGATAAAAAGTCCCCGCGCCATCCCTTGGAACGCCCCCTTGCAAACCAGCATGACTTTTTCCCGCCGTACCGTGGCCTTTCTTTCCTGTTTCCTGTTCGTGGCCCTGCTCGCGCTTCCCACCGTCGACAGGGTCTTCAAGTTCGCGCCCATGACCATCATCGGCGAGGCTGGCGGCGGGAAGCTGACCGAACTCAAACTGGATCCGGGCACCTGGGTGCCGTGGTTCAACAAGCTGCGCCACGGTTATCTGGAGCACCACTACAGCCTGCGCGGGCTGCTCATCACCTGGGAGAGCTACCTCGACACCTTCGTCCTGGCCTCCACCTCGACGTCGTCCCAGGTCGTGGCCGGCAAGGACCACTGGCTGTTTCTGGCCCAGGACGGGGCGCGCAACATCCTGGAGGACGCCCGTTCCCCCTACGGCCTGCCCAAGGAAGCCGTGGCGCTTATTGCCCAGGAGATGGAACGCCGGCGGGAATGGCTGGCGGCCCGGGGCATCAAGTATCTGGTCATCGTGGCTCCGAACAAAAATACCGTCTATCCCGAAAAGCTGCCCGACGCCCTGCGTCCGGTCTTTCAGGACACGCACCTGGATCGCTTCGTTGCCTACGTCAAGGCGCGGACCAAGGTCGACATCGTCAACGTGACCCAGGCGCTCATGGAGGCGAAGAAAAAGGAGCAGGTCTTCTACTCCACGGACAGCCACTGGAACGCCAATGGGGCATTCGCGGCCTATGAGGCGATCGTTCCCCATCTGGTCAAGGATTTCCCGGCCATAACGCCGCTCACCCGCTCCCAGTTTTCCGTTGAGCGCTTCAACTGGCTGCCCGGCGACCTGGCCAACATGATGGGGCTTGGCGGACACCTCAAGGAAGACCGCATCATGTTCGTCAACAAGGACTGGTACAAGGCCCGGGGCGCGACCTATGACGGGCCGATGCCGGCGCCGTATTTCGAGACGCCGCAGTATTCCTATACGGGCGACCCCAAGCTGCCGAACGCCCTCGTGTTTCACGATTCCTTCTGGTGGGAGCTGTTGCCGTTTATGGCCGAGTCCTTCGACAAGGGCCTTTACGTCTGGCTCAAGCCACAGACCGAAACGGAATTCCGTTATTTCGACACGGCTCTTATCGAGAAGGAAAAGCCGGACCTCGTCATCGACGAGTATACCGAGCGCTATATCCTGCCGACCATAAACGGCCACTTCCGCATCAAGAGCGACGCCGTGGCCAAGGCCCCGTGATCGCGGCCGTCGACGCTTTACAAATCGTCCGAAATTCGTAATTGGGGAAAGAAACAGAAGTCATGTCGCGAAGCACCGCGAGGAGCCTTATCCCTTCCATGGAACACGACCACGCCCCGAAGAAAGCCAAGGCCGCCGATACCCTCGATCCCCCCCAACCTCCGTCGCCGCGCGCCGTCCCGCGCGCAGGGGGCGGCCTATGCTGACGCTCATTGTCGCCGTGGCGGCGGCGGTCCTTATTTCCGCCTTTTGCTCCATGAGCGAGGCCGCGCTTTATTCCGTGCCCTGGAGCTGGATCGAGCGCCTGCGCAAGGACGGCCGGGCCTCGGGGGAACTGCTTTTCAACCTCCGCTCCAATGTGGAAAAGCCCATCACGGCCATCCTCACCCTCAACACCATCGCCAACACGGCCGGCGCGGCCGTGGCCGGCGCGGCGGCGGCGGCGGTTTTCGGCCCGGACGAGCTGTGGCTTTTCACCGCCGTTTTCACCGTGGTCATCCTCACCCTCGGCGAGATCCTGCCCAAAACCGTGGGCGTGGCCTACTGCCGTTCGGTTTCGGCGGGCATCGCCACCCCGCTCAAATACCTGATCCTGGGCCTGCTCCCCATCATTTGGGCCGGCGGGCTGCTCGCCGGGCTGGTCGCCGGCCGGCGCAAGGACCCCATGTCCTCGGAAGAGGACCTGCGGGCCGTGGTCAGCCTGACCCGCCGGGAGGGCGTCATCAAGCCCCTTGAGGAGCTTTCCATCAAGAACATCTTGTCGCTTGACCGGAAAACCGCCAGCGACATCATGACCCCGCGCACGGTCGTCTTTTCCCTGCCGGCCCAGATGACCGTGGCCGAGGCCCGGGGCGACCGTCGGGCCGTGTGGCCGCACAGCCGCATTCCGGTCTTCGACGCCGACGACCCGGAAAATATCGTGGGCATCGTCTACCGGCGGGAGGTCCTTGAGGCCTTGGCCAACGACCAGGATGACGTGCGCCTGTCCGACCTCATGAAGCCGGTGCGGTTTGTCCTGGATTCCATGCCCCTTGACCGGGTGCTGGTAAAATTTCTGGAATCGCGTATGCATCTCTTCGTGGTTCTAGACGAATACGGTGGGGTATCCGGGGTGGTCACCCTGGAGGACGTGCTGGAGGAAATCCTCGGCAAGGAAATCGTTGACGAAACCGATCAGGTGGCGGACATGCGGGAGCTGGCCCGCACACGGCGCGAGGAACTTCTGCGCGCCAGGCGCGACCCCAAGGACACGTCCCCCGCATAACGCAGCCCAACGCGGAATTTGCCATGGCGAAAAAAAACAACGTTCCCGTCTACCTCGTGGCCCTGGTCCTTTTTCTGGGTGGCCTCGGCTACCTGCTTTATTCGGGCCTGGGAGAAAATACGTCCTATTTTCTCAACGTCTCCGAGGCGCTGGCCATGAAGCCGACCGACCTGGCCAAGGCCAGGCTTTTCGGCACCGTGGCCGCGAGCGACATACAAAGGCCCCAGGACGCCATGGGCGTGACCTTCACGCTGGTGGACAAGGATCAGGCCGCCAAGACCATCCGGGTGGATTTCAAGGGGGCCGTGCCCGATACCTTCAAGCCCGGCGCGGAAGTCATCGTGGAGGGCGGGGTCAACCCGGCCTCGGGCGATTTTGCCGCCAACACGCTGATGACCAAGTGCCCGTCGAAGTACCAGAAGCAAAACCGCGGTTGACCGGCCGACGTCCGATCGGCCTTAAATCCCGTCGGCGGCACGGCGCAGGCCGCCCCGGAGGTCTCTTTTTCTCCGGCGGCGGCGCGTTGTCCCTCAGTAAGGAGTCTTGATGCACGTTACAGGGTATTTTGCGTTGCTCGTGGCCATGCTGCTGTGTCTGGCCGCGGCGGCGACCGCGCTTTTCGGACTTTGGCGGCGGGACTACTGCCGCCTTGTTTTGCTGGAACGGGGCCATTTGGTCGTTGTCGCCGCCACGGTGCTCGCTTCGGCCATACTGACCATCGCCTTGTGGCAACGCGATTTTTCCTTTGTCTACGTGGCGGAATACACCGACACCCTGTTGCCGCTTTTTTACGCCATCACGGCTTTTTGGGCCGGGCAGGCCGGCTCCATGCTTTTCTGGATGCTGGTGCTGGCGCTTTTCGGGCTGGGATTTTCCCTGGCCCCGTCCTACAAAAAGTTGTCCCCGGCCACCAAGTATGCCTACTGGATGTTTTTTTTCGCCATTGAGGCCTTTTTCCTGCTGCTTTTGACCGGCCCGAGCAATCCGTTTCTCGAGGCCGTGCCGCCGCCGGCCGAGGGCAGGGGGCTTAATCCGCTGCTGCGCAATCCCGGCATGATCTTTCACCCGCCGCTGCTTTTCCTGGGCTACGCCGGCTTTGCCGTGCCGGCCTGTCTGGGCCTTGCCACATGGCTGGTGGGGGAGACGCGCTCCTTTGTCGCCGCCGCCCGCAACACCGCCATCCTGTCCTGGCTCTTTCTCACCGCCGGCATCGTCCTTGGCGGCTGGTGGTCCTACATGGAACTTGGCTGGGGCGGCTACTGGGCCTGGGACCCGGTGGAAAACGCCTCGCTGATTCCCTGGCTCGTGGGCACCGCCTTTCTGCACACCGCCATCGTCGAGCGCCGCACCAAGGCGCTTTCCAAGACCAACGTGGCCCTGGCCGTGGTCACCTTCATCTCCTGCATCCTTGGCACCTACCTCGTGCGCAGCGGCGTGGTGGACTCGCTCCACGCCTTTGGCGAGGGCGGGGTAGGGGACCCGATCCTGCTTTTCATGATTTTCGCCCTGGTGCTTTTGGCCTCGGTGCTGGTCGCCGGCGCGCCCTTTTTCGCCGGCCGGGGCAAGCCGCTGGCCGGGCTGTGGAGCGTGCCGGGACTTCTCGTGGTCCTGGCCTGGCTCATGCTCGCGCTTTCCGCCGTGGTTTTCCTCGGCACCATGTGGCCGGTTATTAGCAAGCTGTGGAGCGCCAATCCGGTCGGCCTCGACGCGGGCTTTTACAACCGCGTGTGCCTGCCGCTTTTCGTCATGGTCACGTTTCTGGTGTCCATCTGTCCGCTTCTGTCCTGGACGGAAGGGGTCCGCGACAAGCTGGGGTTGGCCATCGTTGCCGGCGGCTTTGTCGGCGGCGGGGTGGTGCTTTACGCCTCGGGCGTGCATCTGCCCCTGGCCCTTTTCGGCGGGGCCTGCGCCATCGCCGCCGTGGTCTGTGTGGCTTACGTCTTCATCCGCCAGCGCCACGCCCGGAGCCGGGCCGGGGCGCTCGGGGCCTACTGCGTCCATCTGGGGCTGGCCCTGCTCACGCTTGGCGTGGCCTTTTCCGGACCCTACCAGATCAACCGAGAGGCCGTGCTGACGCCTGGACGCGACCTGCGGATCGGCGCGTTCACCATGACCTACACCGACCTGGAGCGGGAAACCAATCCGGCCATGACCATCGCCCGGGCCGTCATCGACGTGACCAAAAACGGCAAGCCCGTGGGGCGGCTTCTGCCGGAACGGCGCATCTATAAAGGTTTCGACCAGCCCTTTGCCGAGGTGTCGACCATTCCGTCTCTTGGCGACGAGCTTTATGCCACGCTTTTATCCGCCAGCGACCAGAAGGCCGCCAGCATCAAGATCAGCGTCAATCCGTTGGTCAACTGGGTCTGGATCGGCGGCGCGCTCATGAGCCTGGCGCCCTTTTTATGCCTGCGCCGGCCCAAGGAGAAAGCGAAGGAGCGGGGATAACTCATGGCCGGGCCGTTGGTGCGTCTGCGCCGGGTGAGCCGGTTTTTCGGCGAACGGCCGGTGCTGAGGGCCATTGACCTGGACATCGCGCCCCGTGGCGTCACGCTGGTGGTCGGGCCGAACGGCGCGGGCAAATCCACGCTCCTGCGCATCGTGGCCGGGCTCATGCCGCCAAGCGAAGGCGAGGCGCTCTCCGAGTTGTCCCCGGGCGAGATCGGCTACGTCGGCCATAAGACGTTGATCTACCCCAAGCTCACCGCCCGGGCCAACCTGGCCTTTTGGCAGTCCCTGGCCGGGCTTCCCCGCGATCCGGCCGCCGTGGACGCCGCCCTTGCGCGGGTGGGGCTTTCCCGGTTCGCCGACGAGGAAGCCGGCGTTTTTTCGCGCGGCATGTCCCAGCGCCTGAGCCTCGCCCGGGTGTTTCTCACAAGTCCCCGCCTGCTCCTTCTCGACGAGCCGGCCTCGGGTCTCGATCCGTCCTCGGCCGACATGCTTCGCCGGGCCATCCGCGAAACCGCCGACGCCGGCGCGGCCGTGGTCTGGGTCAGCCATTTCGTGGCCGTCGACCTGCCGGCGAGCGACCGGGTCGTGTGCCTGCGGCAAAAGCGCATCGCCTACGACGGCCCGGCCGAAGGCTTCGATCCGGCCGAGCTGGCCGGGGAGGCGGTATGCTGAAGGCCGCCGTCGCCATCGCCAAAAAGGACCTGTCCCTGTCGCTTTCCGGAGCCCAGGGGCTGGTGCAGACCGTGCTTTTGGGCCTGCTCCTCATTTTCATCATGAGCCTGTCGCGCGAGCCGGGTGAGATGTCGCCGCCCCTGGCCGCCGCCGCCGTCTTCTGGCTGGCCACCGCCTTCGGCCAGGTGTTGGTCTTCAATTTCCTGTACAGTCTGGAGGAGGCCGAGGGCGCGCGGCTGGGGCTGCTTCTGGCCCCGTGCCCGGTTCAGGCCGTGTGGCTCGGCAAGGCGGTTGCCGGCTGGGTGTTGCTTTTTTGCTGTCAGATGGTATTCGCCCCCGCAGCGGTGGCCTTCCTGGGCCAGCACGTGGTCGGGTCGCTCCTGACCGGACTTGTCGTGGTGGCTGCCGTGGACTGGGGGCTTTGTGCCCTGGGGTCGCTTCTTGGCGCGCTTGCCGTTGGCCGCTCAGCCCGGGAATCACTGCTGACGGTGATTTTGTTTCCGTTGCTGGTGCCCGTGCTTCTGGCCGGCATCCGTCTGCTTGAAACCGTGATATCCGGCCGGGGCTTCGAGGCGGTTTCCGCCTGGGCCGGGACTGTCGGCGCGTTTGACGCTGTTTTTACCGCCGCCGCCCTGGTCCTTTTCCCGTTTTTGTATACCGGCGAGGAATAACCTGCCCATGATCCGTATCTGCGCCCTTGTCGCCGCCGTCCTGTCCATCCCGGCCCAGTACGCCATCTGGTATTACGCCCCGGTGGAGCGGACCATGGGAGTGGTGCAGAAGATTTTCTACACCCACCTGCCCATGGCTTGGTGGTCGTTTGTGAGTTTTTTCGTCGTGTTCGTGGCCTCCATCCTCTATCTCGCCAAGCGGCGGGCCGCCTATGCCCGGCTGGCCGGCGCGGCCTGCGAGATGGGCGTCCTTTTTTCCGGTCTGGCCCTGGCCACGGGCATGTGTTGGGCGCGGCCCATCTGGAACGTCTGGTGGACCTGGGACCCCAGGCTTACCACCACCCTCGTCATGTGGTTCGTCTACGCCGCCTATTTGCTTCTTCGCTCGTCGGACATCGGCGGCGCGCGCCGGGACGCGGTCCTGGCCGTGCTTGGCATCGTCGCCTTTCTCGACGTGCCGCTCGTTTTCATTTCGGCCCGTTACTGGCGCAGCATCCATCCGGCCGTGTTCGGCCCGCAGGGCGGCGGCATGGAGCCGGAAATGTGGCTGGCCATGGTGGCCAACCTCGTGGCCATGGGCTTTTTGTGGCTGGCCCTGCTTCTGGCCCGGACCAGACAGCTCGCTTCCGGCGCGGCCATAAGCGCCCTGGTGCGCCACGGCGCGACAAGGAACTGAAATGGGAAAGGAAGTTTATCTTTTCGCGGCCAACATCATCGTCTGGGTTGGCCTCGGCTGTTATGTGGCCTTTCTGGCCGGCGCTCAGAAACGGCTGGAACGCCGGCTCAAACGCCTGGAGGTTTTAGGTGACGACGACTGATCGGCCCGGCGGCCCCAACGCCTCGGGCCGTATGGTTCTGGCCTTTCTGGGCTTTGCCCTGGCCATCATATTCGTGGGGTCCTTTCTCTACCGCATGCAGCGCCCGAGCCTGGAAGTGCGCCAGCAGCCGAAAAGCGGCATGGGCGAAGCCATGGGCCAGGCCATGAACGGCCCCATGAAGGAAATCATGGCGCTGATGCAAAAGCTCAAGGAAAACCCCGACGACCCCGAGCTGCAACTGACCATGGCCGAGCGTTTCATGGCCATGGGCGCGTATGATCGGGCCAAGACCTTTTTGGACAAGGTCATGAAGGTCCGCCCCGACGACCCCGAGACCTTGAACGCCTTGGGCGTGGTGCGCTATAATCTGAAGGACGTCGACGGGGCCAAGGCGGCCTTTGAGAACGTTTTGGCCAAGCATCCGAATGACTTCCGGGCCCGGTTCAACCTGGGCCTGCTCTACAAGTACGCGCTCAAGGAGCCGGACAAGGCGGCCGAGGCCTTCAAGGCGGTTCTCGCCGCCCCGGGCGTCGATCCGGACACCCGGGCCACGGCCCGGCGCGAACTGGAGACCAAGGTTTCCAAGTAACACAAAGCGGGCAATCGGCGGCAAGCGTCCCCGTCCGAAAGGCCGGGGACGGGATGAAGGAGACGGCATGCGGGCGGGAACCATCCAGCGGACTTTCGGGGAGCGCGTGGCCGCGATCGCCGTAAGAAACGCCGGAATCCGGACATCCCGGACGCTGCCGGCCGGCATGCTCCCTGGCCATCCTGCCGCGTTGCCCGCCCGGCGCGCGAATCCCTCCTCGCCGTATTCGTGGCGCGTATTCCCCGGACCGGGCCGCTTCGGTCCGGATTTTTTAGCTCCTCGGGGAACGATCCCCGGCCGGCCTTCGTCAGCGTGTGGTGGGGCGGCGCATATGCTGCGGCCCCGAAGTGGGTGCGCTGAACGACACATTGCTTTTTATGACGATTTGGTGAATGTTGCCGGATGCCGTATAAGACCCGGAAGGCCCGGCCTGCCTTCCGTGCACGGGCGTAAAGGGGTTTGGCTGGACGTCAACCGCAACCGGAGGGAGCAGCAATGTTTGGCAGGAATGTGAAACGGATGGCGGTATTCATGGCCGCCTTGGGCCTGGCTCTGGGCGTCTCGGCGGGCAGCGCTGGCGCCGCTGATACCATCAAGATCGCTGTGCCGTCGCCCTATACCGGCAGCGCCGCCGGATTTGGCGAAAATGTCAAGGCCGGCGTGGCCATGAAAATCGACGAAGTCAACGCCGCCGGCGGGGTGAACGGCAAGAAGATCGAAGCCGTCTACCTCGACGAGCAGTGTGAGCCCCGCGAGGCCGCCACGGTTTCTTCCTCCATCGTCAACGATCCCGAGATCGTCGGCATCGTCGGCCATCTCTGCTCCTCGGCCCACCTGGCCGCGCTGCCCACCTATGTGCGCGAGGGCATCGCCGCCATCTCCCCCACGGCCACCAATATTTCCATCAGCGACAAGAACAAGGACGAGCAGGGCAAGGTCTGGTCGTTTCGCAACGTGTACCGCGACGACTTCCAGGGCAAGTTCCTGGCCGACTACATCGACAAGGTCATGGGGCTGAAAAAGGTCGCCGTCTTCTATGAAAACAACGACTACGGCATCGGCCTCAAGGACGCCTTCGTCAAAGAGGCCAAGAAGCTCGGCCTGAACGTCGTCGGCGAAGAGGCCTACAAAAAGGGCGACCAGGACTTCACGCCGCAGCTGACCAAGCTCAAGGGCGGCGCGCCCCAGGCCATGTTCATCGCCGGCTACTATCCCGAAGGCGCGCTCATTGCCGACCAAGCCAAAAAGATCGGGCTTAACGTGCCCAAGTTCGGGGCCGACGGCTTCGACAATGCCGACTACATCAAGCTCGGCGGCGCGGCGGCCGACGACACCTACCTGACCGCTCCCTTCCTGGCCGACACCGCCGGACCGGACGCCAAGAAGTTCATCGACGCCTTCAAGGCCAAGTACAAGCGCGAAGTTGACTGGATGAGCGCCAACGCCTATGACGCGGCGGGAATGATGATCCAGGCCATTTCCAAGGTCGGCCCCGACCGGGCCAAGATCCGCGCCTACCTGGCCGGCATGAACACCCCGGAAAAGGGGTACAAGGGCGTCACCGGCGTCAACTACTTCGACGCCAACGGCGACTGCCAGAAGCCCGCCTTCGTCAAGATGGTCAAGGGCGGCAAGTTTGTACCCGCTCCTAAGCAGATGAACTAGGCGGGGCAACGAAAAAGATGACGGATCGCGGACAGGCTGGAGCACATCCAGCCTGTTCGCGTTACGGCCCGGCCCTTTAACCGCAAGATGCGTTTCGGAGCGGACGTTGTTTGAACAGCAGCTCGTCAACGGGTTCACCCTGGGCCTGATCTACGCGCTGATCGCCGTGGGCTATACCATGGTCTACGGCGTCATTGAGCTGATCAATTTCGCCCACGGCGAAATCTACATGCTCGGGGCTTTCCTGACCTTGTCGTTTCTTTCCATGGGCATGCCGCTCGCCCTGGCCGTGGTCCTGGCCATGCTGGCCGTGGCCGCCATCGGCGTCCTGCTCGATGTCGTCGCCTACAGGCCTCTTCGCGAGGCCCCGAGGCTCGCGGCGCTCATCACCGCCATCGGCATGTCCATCTTTCTGCAAAATTTGGCCATGATCATCTGGGGCAGCCGGCCGCTGCCGTTTCCCCGGCAGGCGCTGCCGGCCTTTTTCAATGAGCCGGCCTTCCATTTCTCCGACGTGACCATCTCCTGGATGCAGGTCATCATCTACGTCGTGGCCTTGCTCCTCATGGTCGCCCTCAACCTTATCATCACCAAGACCCGCATCGGCACGGCCATGCGGGCCCTGGCCCAGAACCGCACCGCGGCGGCGCTCATGGGCATCAACGTCAACCGGGTCATCTCCTTCACCTTCGCCCTCGGTTCGGGCATGGGCGCGGTGGCCGGCGTCATGGTGTCCATGTATTACAACACCATGTACCCGACCATGGGCTACCTGGCCGGCGTCAAGGCCTTCGCGGCGGCGGTGCTCGGCGGCATCGGCTCGGTGCCCGGGGCCATGCTCGGCGGCGTGGTGCTCGGCATCGCCGAGACCCTCGGCGCGGGCTACATCTCCTCTCCCTACCGCGACGGCGTGGCCTACGCGGTCATGATCCTGGTCATCATCTTCCGGCCCTCGGGATTCCTTGGCCGGTCCATGGTGGAAAAGGCCTGACAACCCGGACGGCCGGGTCGCCGGCCGGACCGAAACGACCGGAATATCCCATGCGTGGCGCCTTAAACACACTCAAGTACGTGATCGCGGCGGCGGCCCTGGCCTATCCGCTCATGCCCTTTCGCGACGTGTACGTCCTGCACGTGCTCGTCCTCATCATGGTCTATATGGTCCTGGCCATGGGGCTCAACATCCTGCCCGGCTTCTGCGGCCTGCTCGACCTCGGCTTCGTGGGCTTCTACGGCATCGGGGCCTACACCGCCGGCCTGCTCACCATCCACTACAACATGTCGTTTTGGCTGATCGTGCCTCTGGCGGCGCTCAATGGCGCTTTCTTCGGGATCATGCTCGGCGTGCCCACGTTGCGCCTCGTCGGCGACTACTTCGCCATCGTCACTTTCGGCTTTTCCGAACTGGTGGTCCTTTTCCTCACCAACGAGATCTGGCTCACGCGTGGCCCCCTCGGCGTTCCCGGCATCGCGCCGGTGGACATCAACTTCACCTGGCTGGCCTCGCTCCTCGGCGTCGACGGCCGGTGGCGCTACGCCTTCCGGGGCGAGGTGCCGTACTATTACCTCGGCATCGTCATGGTGCTTTTCGTCTACCTCGTCATGCGCCGACTGGAGGATTCGCGCCTGGGGCGGGCCTGGCTGGCCATCCGTGAGGATTCCATGGCCGCCGCCTCCTGCGGTGTGAACCTGCTTGTCTACAAGGTCATCGCCTTTGCCGTCTCGGCCGGCATCGGGGCCATGGCCGGCTCTTTTTTCGCCCGCTGGACGCTTTTCATCTCACCGGACATGTTCAAGTTCTGGGAGTCCTTTCTGGTGTTGTGCATGGTGGTCCTCGGCGGGCTCGGCAACATCAACGGGGCTCTGGTGGGCGCGATTATCCTCATCGCGCTCGGCGAGGTGCTGCGGGTCGTTCTGCCCAAGCTCGGGCTGCCCGCCGAGACCCGGTTTCTGGCTTATGGCCTCATCATGGTGCTGATCATGCGTTACCGCCCGGGCGGCATTTTCACCCAGGTGGCCGAGTCGACCATGCAAAGCGGACTGATCAAGGAATTGCGGGCAAAGCTTGCCGCGCGGCGGACGGCGTAATATGGATGCGATCTTGAAAGTGGACGGCGTAAGCAAGCGCTTCGGCGGGCTCATGGCCCTCTCCGACGTCTCCTTTTCCGTGGAGCGGGGGGCGATCCTGGGGCTTATCGGCCCCAACGGCGCGGGCAAGACCACCATGTTCAACTGCGTGGCCGGCATCTACAAGCCGACCGAAGGCCGGATCCTCTTTAGCGGCGCGGGCGCCGAACGTGATGTGGCCGGCAGCAAGCCCGAGCGCATGACCACGCTTGGCGTGGCCCGGACGTTTCAGAACATCCGCCTTTTCTCCTCGCTCACCGTGCTCGACAACGTGCGCATCGGCCGCCATTGCCGCACCAGGGCGAACTTCTTCGGCGCGGTCCTGCGCACGAAGTCTCAGCGGGCCGAGGAACGGGCCATTGTCGATGCCGCCATGGAATGCCTGGATTTCGTCGGCCTTGGCGAGCAGGCCCTGACCCCGGCCTCAAGCCTTTCCTACGGCGACCAGCGCCGTCTGGAGATCGCCCGGGCGCTGGCCACGGGCCCCAGGCTCCTGCTCCTCGACGAGCCGGCCGCCGGCATGAACCCCAAGGAAACCGATTCCCTGGTCGACCTCATCCACGCCATCCTGGCCCGGGACGTCACGGTCATCCTCATCGAGCACGACATGAAGCTCGTCATGCGCATCTGCAAGCATCTCGTGGTCCTTGACCACGGCATCAAAATCGCCGACGGCTCCCCCCAGGACGTCCGGTCCAACCCGGACGTCATCGAGGCCTATCTCGGCAAGGGGGCGGTCCATGCTTGAGATTGCGGACATCCACACTTTCTACGGCAACATCCAGGCGCTGCGCGGGGTGTCGCTTCGCATCGAGGCCGGCGAGATCGTCACGCTGATCGGCGCCAACGGCGCGGGCAAGACCACGACGCTCATGAGCATCTCCGGCGTCACGCCGCCAAGGCGCGGCAAGGTGACCTTTCTCGGCCAGGAGACCACGCGGTTTTCCACCGAGCGCATCGTGTCCCTCGGCATCACCCAGGTGCCCGAGGGGCGCATGATCTTCCCCCGGCTCACGGTCAAGGAGAACCTGCTCATGGGCGGGTACCTGCGCCGGGACAAGGCCGAACTGCGCGCCGACGAGGAAAAGGTCTACGACCTCTTTCCGGTGCTCAAGGAACGGCGCGCCCAGATGGGGGGCACGCTTTCCGGCGGCGAACAGCAGATGCTGGCCATCGGCCGGGCGCTTCTGGCCCGGCCCAAGCTTCTTTTGCTCGACGAGCCCTCCCTGGGGCTCGCGCCATTGGTGGTTGAAAATATTTTCGAGATCATCCAGCAGATAAATAGGGATGGCGTCACGGTCCTGCTTGTGGAACAAAACGCCCAGATGGCCCTGCAGATAGCCCACCGGGGCTACGTCCTCGAAACGGGGCGTTTGACCCTGGAGGGTCCGGCCCGGGATTTGTTAAACGATCCCAAGGTGCGCTCGGCCTATCTCGGTCTGGACTAGACGCGCCCGACAACCAGGAGAATTCCCCTATGGAAAAGATCATCGAGACCGGGCTCACGTTCGACGACGTGCTTTTATTGCCGAGCTACTCGGACGTCCTGCCGGACACGGCCGATGTCTCGTCGTGGCTGACGCCCGAGATCAAGCTCAACATCCCCCTCGTCAGCGCCGCCATGGACACCGTCACCGAATCGCGCATGGCCATTTCCCTGGCCCGTTGCGGCGGGGTGGGCGTGGTGCACAAGAACATGACCATCGCCGAGCAGAAGCTCGAGGTGGAGAAGGTCAAGAAGTCCGAGTCCGGCATGATCATCTCCCCCATCACCGTGCCGCCCGACATGACCGTGGAGCAGGCGCTGGTGGTCATGAGCGAGTACAGCATCTCCGGCCTGCCGGTCGTCGACGGCGACAGGCTGGTCGGCATCGTCACCAACCGCGACGTGCGCTTCGTCAAGGACTCCGTGACCAAGGTCGGCGACGTGATGACCAAGGAGAACCTTAAGACCGTGCCCGTGGGCACCACCCTTGAGGAAGCCAAGGCCCATCTGCACGCCAACCGCATCGAAAAACTGCTGGTGGTCGACTCGAACAACAAACTGCGCGGCCTGATCACCATCAAGGACATCGAGAAGATCCGCAAATACCCCAATTCCTGCAAGGACGAACACGGCCGCCTGCGCGTGGGCGCGGCCATCGGCGTCGGCTCCGACCGCGACGAGCGGGCCGCCGCGCTGCTCGAGTCCGGAGCCGATTTCCTCGTCCTCGATTCCGCCCACGGCCATTCCAAGAACATCCTCGACGCCATCCGGGCCATCAAGGGCGACCATCCGGGCTGCCAGCTCATCGCCGGCAACGTCGGCACCTACGCCGGGGCCAAGGCGCTCATCGAGGCCGGGGCCGACGCGGTGAAAGTCGGCATCGGACCGGGCTCGATCTGCACCACCCGCGTGGTGGCTGGCGTCGGCGTGCCCCAGGTCACGGCCATCATGGAGGCCTCGCGGGCCTGCCGCGAGACCGGCAAAAGGCTGGTGGCCGACGGCGGCGTCAAGTTCTCCGGCGACATCGTCAAGGCCCTGGCCGCCGGCGGCGACACGGTCATGATGGGCGGGCTTTTCGCCGGCACCGAGGAGAGCCCCGGCGAAACCGTGCTCTACCAGGGCCGCACCTACAAGATCTATCGCGGCATGGGCTCCATCGACGCCATGCGCGATGGCAGCTCCGACCGCTACTTCCAGGAGAAGTCCAAAAAGCTCGTGCCCGAGGGCATCGTCGGCCGGGTGCCGTTTAAGGGCCCTGTCACCGAGAGCATCTACCAGCTCGTCGGCGGCCTGCGCTCCGGCATGGGCTATTGCGGCTGCGCCACTATCGAGGATTTGCAGCAAAAGGCGCAATTCGTGCGCATCTCGCCGGCGGGCCTGCGCGAAAGCCATGTCCACGACGTCATCATCACCAAGGAAGCCCCCAACTACCGCGTGGAGACCTACTAAATGGCAGCACCCGACAAGGTCGTCATTCTGGACTTCGGGTCCCAGTACACCCAGCTGATCGCCCGTCGCGTGCGCGAAGCCGGCGTGTATTCGGAAATTCATCCCTGCACCGTAACCGCCAAAGACGTGGCGGCCATGGCCCCGTCGGCCGTCATTCTCTCCGGCGGTCCGTCGAGCGTCACCGACGCCGACGCCCCGCCCTTCGATCCGGCCGTCTTCGACCTGAACCTGCCGACCCTTTGCATCTGCTACGGCATGCAGCTCCTTGCCCATAGCCAGCCGGGCGGGTCGGTGGCCGCCTCCACCGACCGCGAGTACGGCCGGGCCGAGCTTTCCGTCCTGGCCGACGTGCCGCTTTTCGCCGGCCTCGACGCCAAGGCCGGGCACACGGTCTGGATGTCCCACGGCGACAAGGTGATCGCGCCGCCGGACGGCTTCGTCGTGGCCGGGCGCACCAAGAACGTGGAGATCGCCGCCTTGGCCAATGTGGAGCGGCGCATGTACGCCCTGCAGTTCCACCCCGAGGTGGCCCACACCGACGACGGCGAACGCATCCTGCACAACTTCCTTTTCACCATCGCCGGCCTGACCCCGGGCTGGACCATGGCGTCCTTCGTGGAAACGGAGCTTGCGGCGCTCAAGAAGCAGGTCGGCGACGACGAGGTCGTGTGCGCCCTTTCCGGCGGAGTGGACTCCACCGTGGTCGCGGTCATGCTGCACAAGGCCATCGGCAAAAAGCTCCACTGCATCTTCGTGGACAACGGCCTGTTGCGCCTGGGCGAGGGCGAGGAGGTGGCCGCCTACCTGCGCGAGCACTTCGATCTCAACCTCTATTACATCAAGGCTTCCAAGCTCTTCCTCGACCGGTTGGCCGGCGTGACCGACCCCGAGAAAAAGCGCAAGATCATCGGCACCACCTTCATCGAGGTGTTCGAGGCCGAGGCGGCCAAGCTTCCCAAGGCCAAATACCTGGCCCAGGGCACGCTGTATCCGGACGTCATCGAGTCCGAATCCTTCCGGGGCCCTTCGGCGGTCATCAAAAGCCACCACAATGTGGGCGGGCTGCCCGAGCACATGAAGCTCCAGTTGATCGAACCCTTGCGCGAGCTCTTCAAGGACGAGGTGCGCAAGGTGGCGGCGGAGATCGGCCTTCCCGACTTCATCATCTGGCGCCATCCCTTTCCCGGCCCCGGCCTCGCCATCCGCATCATTGGTGAGGTGACCGAGGAACGGCTTGAGATTTTGCGCCGAACGGATAAGATCGTGCAAGGCGAACTCGCCGCCTCGGGCTGGTACCGCAAGGTCTGGCAGGGATTCGCCGTTTTGCTCCCGCTCAAAACCGTCGGGGTCATGGGCGACGGGCGCACCTATGAAAACGTGGCCGCCATCCGGGTTGTGGACAGCCTCGACGCCATGACGGCGGACTGGACCCGGTTGCCTTCGGAGCTTTTGGCCTCCATGTCCAATCGGATCATCAACGAGGTCAAGGGCGTCAATCGCGTGGTCTTCGACGTGTCGTCCAAGCCGCCAAGCACCATCGAGTGGGAATAACCGTCGAGAACCGCAATCCCGTCGGCCCGGGCCGGCGAAAAGAGTGACTTTATGTTCGGCATCGGTTCCACGGAACTTGTGGTCATCCTGATCGTGGCCCTTATCGTTATCGGTCCTTCCAAGCTGCCCGACCTCATGCGCACGCTCGGCAAGGGCATGGCCGAGTTCCGACGTATGAGCAGTGACGTCAAATCCACCTTTGAGGCCGAAGTGGACCGGGCCGAGCGCGAGCAGCGGCAGTCCGAGGCCCGCAAGGAGCTGGAGAAGCCGGCCGCGGAAGCGGCCGAAACGACCGCCGCCGAGGCCAAGTCGGCCGAACCCGCGGCGAAGCAGGCCGAGGCCCAGGCCCCGGGCAAGGAGGCTCCGACCGCTTAGGCGGCCGGTGAACGCCATGGGGGAACGCTTCGGCGAGTTTGTCCGGGAAACCGGCGAAACCAAGGTTTCCGTCCGCATCGATCTCGATGGGACGGGGACGGCTTCGGTCGACACCGGGGTCGGTTTCGCCGACCACATGCTGTCGCTTTTAAGCTTCTGGGGCCGCTTCGACCTGATGGTTTCCTGCCGGGGCGACCTGGAAGTGGATGCCCACCATTCCCTGGAGGATGTGGCCATCTCGCTCGGCGAGGCCATACGCCTGGCCCTTGGCGACCGGGCCGGCATCGCCCGGGTGGGCGTGGCCAAGGTGCCCATGGACGAAGCGCTGTGCGAAGTGGTGGTCGACCTGTCCGGCCGGCCGTACCTTGTGTATCGCGGCGGCGAAACGCTGCCGCCGGTGATCGCGGGCGAGGAACGTGACCTGTGGCGGGAGTTTTTCAAATCCCTGGCCTTTACGGTTCGCGCCAACCTGCATATTCATTACGAATACGGACAAAACGGCCATCATCTGGTGGAGGCGGCCTTCAAGGCGCTGGGACTGGCCCTGCGCCGGGCGACGACCGCCGATGGAACCAGGGTGCCGAGCACCAAGGGGAGCCTGGACTGATGCGAAACAAATCGTTGGCCTGTCTCGTTGTCGTGTTGGCGGCCGTCATCTCCCTGTCGACGGGATGCGTGCGTCGCACCGCGTCGATGGCCAAGGCACCGGCCCCCGGCGATGCCGCCACTTCGGCTGTGGCTTTTCTGAACAAGACCTTCGTCGTAGCCCCGTTCGTCATTCCGGCCACCGACGCCGATCTGCCCACGGGCTACCTGCCCTCCATACGGTCCGTGCCCGAGGCGGCCCCGGTCCAGCTCGACGCCGCCCTGGACGCCGATCTGGCCGGCTCCGGCCAGCACTTCGTGCCGTCCAAAATGGCCTACACCTGCGCCCGTTCGGCGCAGCGCGGCAATGAGACCGGCCGGCTGGCCACCATGCGCTACTGGCAGAATATCGGCAAATGCGCCGGCGCGGACTTCGTGCTCGTGCCCCTGGTCATCGACTGGAGCGAGCGCGAGGGTTCCGCGATCGGCGCCACCAAGCCCGCCAGCGTGAACCTGAGCCTGACGCTCATCGACGTGCGCACCGGCGGCATCGTCAAGACCTTCCACTTCAACGAAACCCAGCAGACCCTGGCCGCCAACATCCTGGAAGCCAAGAAGTTCGTGTCCAGAAACGGCCGCTGGCTCTCGGCCATGGAACTGGCCCAGGAAGGGCTCAAGCAGGGCGTGAAGGAGCTTGGTCTGTGATCCTGTTCCCGGCCGTGGACATCAAGGACGGCCAGTGCGTCCGCCTCAAGCAAGGCTTGGCCGATGAAGTGACCGTCTTCTCTCCCGATCCCGAGGCCATGGCCCGCCACTGGGAGGACCTCGGCGCGCTGTGGTTGCATCTGATCGACCTGGACGGGGCGTTTAGCGGCCGGCCGCGCAATTTCGAGCTGATCTCCCGCATCTGCGCCGGGCTTTCCATCCCGGTCCAGCTCGGGGGCGGCATCCGCGACGCGCGGACCGCAGGCGCCTATCTGGAGGCCGGTGTGCGGCGTCTGATCATCGGTACCCTGGCCCTGGCCGAGCCCGATGCCTTTGCCGCCATCTGCGCCGCCCACCCGGGCCGTGTGGGCGTGTCTCTCGACGCCGTGGACGGCCGGCTCAAGGTCAAGGGCTGGGTCGAGGACGCGGGGATGACCGTCGAGGAAGTCGTGCCGCGTCTGGCCGAGCAGGGCGCCGCCTTCGTCGTTTACACCGACATCAGCCGCGACGGCATGCAGACCGGCGTCAACCTGGAGGCGCTTGAGCGCCTGCTCGACCTCACCGACCTGCCCGTGCTCGTGGCCGGAGGCGTGGCCACTTTGGACGACGTCAAAACGCTTTTCCCGTATTCCAAAAAAGGGCTTCAAGGCGTAATCACCGGCCGGGCCATCTATACCGGAACCCTCGATTTCGGGGAGGCCATGGCCTACATCGCCGACCAGTCCGAGGAGGTCGCATGAAAACCCTGGAAGTCGGCGGCATGCACTGCCCGAAGTGTGTCGCGTCCGTGACCAAGGCCCTGTCCGAAGTGCCGGGGCTGTCCAACGTGTCGGTCGATCTGGAAAAAGGCCAGGCCACCTTTGACGGCGAGGCTTCCGAAGACGCCATCAAGGGCGCCATCGACAAGATCGGTTTCATTCCCGGCGCGATCAAGTAACGTGCCGCAAAGAATGTCTGTATTGACCGGCTGTCGTGGCTTGCGCGGCGGCCGGTTTGTTTTTGGGAGGCGGGGGGTGATGCCGCTTTGTGGAAAACGGCAGGGTGGGCGTGGACGAGGGGCAATGTTCTTGGCGGCTTTCGCCGTGTTGCTCCTGTTGTTTGCGCCCCGGCCGGGAGCGGCCCGGGATGCCGTGTCCGTGGCCCGGGTCTTCGACGGGGACACGGTGCGTCTGGCCGACGGCCGTACGGTGCGTCTGGCCGGCATCGACGCACCGGAGGTCGCCCATGGTCTGGCCCCGGCCCAGTATTACGCCGACGCGTCTAAGCGGGGGCTTGAACGGCTGACCCGCGGCCGGACCCTGCGTTTTGTGCCGGTGGGGGCGGGGCGGGACCGGTTCGGCCGGGCGCTTGGCGACCTGCTGCTGCCTGACGGCGCGTCCGTGGCCGAAGGCATGGTTGCCTCGGGCGCGGCCTTTGTGTTCTGGTATCGGGATCTGCCCAAGCCGTTGGTGCGGCGTCTTCTGGCCGCCCAGCGACGGGCCATGGCCCAGGGCAGGGGCTTTTGGCCGCGCATCCTGCGCCTGCCGCCGCCTGTGGGCGGGTATGTGGGCAATGCCGCCTCGCATCGGTTTCATGTTCCCGGTTGCCCGGACGCCGCGCGCATCGGCCGCCGCAACCGGCTGGTCCTGGCCGATGCCGGGCAGGCCTTTGCCCGGGGATTTTCTCCGGCACGGGGATGTACCCCCTGGCCGCCCGCGGGAAGCGTCGCGGAGAGCCGGCGGACGGATAAACCTTGACGCGGCGGCATTTTTAGACCATCCATTTTTCCGCGACAGCCCTTGCCCGACGCCGCGCCGGACGCAAAAAAACGCGTACCCGGGCATGATTCGGGCTAATAACCTATCTGGAGGCAGCATGTTTTTTCCGAGTCTGGCACACGCCATGGGCGCCGCCCCCACCGGCGGCAGCGGTGGGGCGGGAGGCAATCCCATCACCGCGTTTTTGCCGCTGATCATTATGTTCGCCATCTTCTATTTTCTGCTGATTCGTCCCCAGCAGAAAAAGGCCAAGCAGCACCGCGAGTATTTGGCCAATCTCAAGCGCGGGGACTACATCCTGACCGGCGGCGGCATCTACGGCCGTATCATGGAAGTGCATGGCGACAAGCTGACCGTGGAGATTGCCAAGGATCTCACCATCGAGATCAATCGCAGCTTCGTCTCCGGCCCCGGCGAGCCCCAGGCCGCTCCCGCCAAGGCTGAAGCGAAAGGCAAAGCCAAAGATTAGCGATTTTGACGGCGTCGGGGGGTCCATCCCCGGCGCGCGAGGCGAAGGGGGCCGGCCGGCGTTCCTTCGCCTTGAGTGTTTCCCCGAAGCGCAAGCCTCCCAAGGAGAGCCTCGCCCATGTCTGGAAATATGCGTTGGCGGCTGGCCGTCATCAGTCTTGTGGCCTTTTTGGGCCTCATTTATATGCTGCCGTCCGTCGGCCCGGTCAAACAGTCCTTTCTGGGCAAGTTTTTGCCTGATGATGTCATAAACCTCGGCCTCGACCTCAAGGGCGGCATCCACCTCACCCTGGGCGTGGACGTGGACAAGGCCCTGGCCAACTCCCTGGTCCAGATGGGCCGGGACGTGCGCGACCAGGCCAAGGACGACGGCATCGCCGTTTTGCGCCCCCAGACCACGCCAGACGGCAAGCATCTCCAGCTCGTTTTGGCGACGGGGGATAAACGGCAGGCTTTCGACGACATGCTCGCCAACCATTTCAACGTGCTGGTCGTCGACAATGTGGAAAGCGGCCCGGACGGCAAGTTCACCTACAAGCTGTCCTTCACCCCGCGCTACAAGTCCGAGCTGACCCGCATGACCGTGGACCAGGCCGTCAAGACCATCCGCAACCGCATCGACGAATTCGGCGTGGCCGAGCCCGACATCCGCAAGCAGTCCGACAACCGCATCCAGATCCAGCTGCCGGGCCTGCACGATCCCGAGCGGGCCATCAAGCTCATCGGCAAGACCGCGCACCTGGAATTCAAGGTCGTGGACGACAACGCGGACCTGGACAAGGCCCAGAAGGGCATCTTGCCCCCGGGCGAGGAGCTTTCCGTCCTGCGCCACCGCAATCCCGACGGCACCTATCTCGAGCGGCCCATCGTCCTGCGTTCCGACGCGGTCATGACCGGTGAGCACATTTCCGACGCCCGGGCCAATTTCGACCGCAACAACCAGGCCTATGTCGCCTTGTCGTTCACGCCGAGCGGTTCGCGCCAGTTCGAGCGGGTGACCGGCGAGAACGTGAAAAAGCGCCTGGCTATCGTTCTGGACGGCAAGGTCTATTCCGCGCCGACCATTCAGGAAAAAATCAGCGGCGGCCGGGCCAGCATCACCGGCCATTTCACCACCGAGGAAGCCCGCGATCTGGCCATCGTGCTGCGCGCCGGCGCGTTGCCGGCTCCGGTCAGCATTCTGGAACAACGGAGCGTCGGTCCTTCCCTTGGCCAGGAATCCATCGAGCAGGGCGTTTATTCGGCTCTGGTCGGCGGCGTCATCGTCATCGGCTTCATGGTCCTTTACTACGGGTTGGCCGGCTTCGTCGCCGATATGGCCCTCCTTTTCAACATGGTGCTGATCATGGCCGGCTTGGCCGGATTCGGGGCGACCCTCACCCTGCCGGGCATCGCGGGCATCATTTTGACCATCGGCATGGCCGTTGACGCCAACGTTATTATTTTCGAGCGGATACGCGAGGAACTCCGCCTGGGGCTCTCGGCCCGCAAGGCCGTGGACACCGGCTACGACCGGGCCACGCTCACCATCTTCGATGCCAACGTGACCACGATCATCGCGGCCATGGTGCTCTACCAGTTCGGCACCGGCCCCATCCGGGGCTTTGCCGTAACCCTGATTCTCGGCACCGTGGCCTCCATGTTTACGGCCATTTTCTTCACCCGCTTTCTGTTCGACCTCTGGCTGTCCCGGCGGCCGCCGGACGCGGGCATTCGCATCTGAAGCAAGGCCCCCGCAAGGGGGCTTTTTTTTCAGGTTTGACCCCCATCCCGGCACACCGTACAGTGCCCCCATCGCTTAAGCGAGGTGAGTCCGAACCGATGCCTGCCGCTTTCCGATTTCGTCTTCGCGTCGCGCTGACGGCCGCGGTCTTCTTTTGTGTCTGCGCCGCGCCCGCCGTCTGTTCCGAAAAGGCTTTCACCATCGACGACATGCTGCGGGTGGCCATGATCGACGACCTGCGCCTGTCCGCCGACGGCAGACACGTGGCCTTCACCGTCACCCGGGCCGTCATGGACGAGCAGGGCGGCGATTTGCGTTCGCGGGTGTACGTGGCCGACGCCGCCAAGTCTTTGGCGCGCCCCGTCACTTCGGAACGGGAGGTCTGCGAAAAGCCGGTTTTTTCTCCGCACGGATCGCGTCTTGCCTACCTTGTCCAAACCGACGACACGACCGATGCCGTGGTCATGTCGCTTGGAACCGGCCACACCCGTCGCCTCACCCACGGCCGGGGCGACGTGCTCGATCTGGCTTTTACGCCGGACGGGAAGGCGCTGGCCATGACGATGACCATGAACGGCGGCTCGGGCAACCGGGAGACCAACTGCGACGCGGATGTGGATGTCCTGGACGAGGAGGGCGGCGCGGCGGGGCTTTTTCTGCTGCCGCTTGCCGGCCAGGGAGCGCTTCGCGGACTGGTCACGGACAGGGACGTGGGCGGCTTCGTCTTTTCTCCGGACGGCGGCCGCATCGCTTTCGAGACGACGCCGCCCGACGCGCCGCCGCGCGGTCGTCGCGGCAATACCGTCGCCGGCCGGGCCCAGCCCCAGGACGCGGCCCAGACCGACATCGCCATGGTGGACGTGAAAACCGGCCGCGTCGTGCCGGTGGCCGCTACCGCCGATTCGGAAACCAGCCCCTGTTTTTCCCCGGACGGCAAATGGTTGGCCTACGTGGCCACCCGCGCGCCGGGGTTTTATTACAGCGCCGCCCGGGTCATGATCGTTCCCGCGTCCGGCGGCGCGCCCCGGGCGCTGGCGGCGACGCCGGACGCCCGGCCGGAGATGCTCGGCTGGTCGGCTGACGGCGGGACCATCTATGTCCGCGAAATCGAGGGCACGGGCGCGGTGGTTTTGGCCCTGCCCGTTTCCGGCGCCGCGCCGCGCACGGTGTCCGGCACGCCGCGCATGGTGTCCCAGGCCGCCGTTTCCGCCTCGGGCAATGCCCTGGGCATGGTGCTGGTCGACAGCGACCTGCCCCCGGAGGCCTACCTGACTCCGCTCGGGCGGTTCGCGCCGAAACCCGTGTCCGCGGTCAACAAGGAATTTGTCGGCTACCGGCTGGGGAAGACCGAGGTGGTGCGCTGGAAGGCGGCCGACGGGACCGTCCTCGAGGGCCTCTATACCCATCCCGTCACGCCCGGTTCCGGGCCGCCGCCGCTTCTGGTGGAGCTTCACGGTGGTCCGGCCGTGGCCGCCGACCGGCAGTATCTGGGCGCGCTCAACTACTACCCGCTGGCTGTCTTCAGCGAGCGCGGCTACGCCCTTTTCCAGCCCAACGTCCGGGGCTCGGACGGCTACGGGCCGGCCTTTCGCATGGCGATCAAGGGCGATTGGGGCGGGGTGGACTTCGCCGACCTGCAAAGCGGGATCGACGCCCTGGTCGCGCGCAAGCTGGCCGATCCCAAGCGCCTGGGCGTCATGGGCTGGAGCTACGGAGGCTACCTGACCGCCTGGACCATCGGCCATACCGACCGTTTCGCCGCCGCCTCCATCGGCGCGGGCATAACCGATCTGGTCAGCCAATCCGGCAGTATGGACCTGCCCGATTTCATTCCGCTGTATTTCGGCGGCGAAGCCTACGAGCGCTTCCAGACGCTTTTCGACCACTCGCCGCTCAAGTATGCCGCCGCCATAAAGACCCCGACGCTTTTTCAGCACGGCGTGTCCGACGAGCGCGTGCCGTTCACCCAGTCCCTGGAACTCTATACCGCCCTGTCGCGCCTGGGCGTGCCCACCAAGCTGGCCGCCTATCCCCGAAGCGGCCACGACGTGACCGAGCCGTCGCTTATCCGCGACCTGATGGTCCGAAACCTCGACTGGTTCACGCGCTATGTCCCGATCGCGCCAGTGGAAACGGCGTTCTTTTTCGGCGACGCCGCAACCGTGCCGCCGGTTCGGGAAAACGGCAAAACCGGGGCGGGCGATCGCCCGGGGGCTGGCGGCGGGCCGTGTCCCCGGCCCGGCTCCTGACGGGCGGCCATGACCGGGACAGGACGGCGCATCCTGGCGGCGGCAAGCCTTGTCTGGACGCTTGTCGCGGCCACGGCCTGTCCCGCCCTCGCCGACGAACGCCTGGAAATCGCCGCCGTCTACCGCAGCCTGGGCTATCGGGACCTCGGCGAACCCCGCTGCTCCAATCCTTCCGCCGGCATTCTGCCGGAGTACGGCGGCTGGACCCGCAACTGGTCCGAGACCCGGGCCTATGTCGCGCTCTCCTGGCGTCTGCTGGACTCGCGCCACCTCGTTGTCGCCCCGGGTTTCCACCTGGGCACGTCCACGGGCCGTTTCGAGGCCAAGAACGTCGGCATCGGCTATTATGAAGCCTGGGAAACCCGGCCGGCCTTGCTTTGGGGCCCCTCGGTCCGGCTGATCCTGCGCCGGGAACCGGGCCACGGCGGTTTTCTCCTGGCCCGCTACGAGCTTTTCATCGCCAGCGCCCCCGAGGCCCGCGAGGATGTCGCCAGCGCCTCGGGCACGGGCACGCCGCCTTCCCAGCGCGACGCGACCTTCTCCTGGCGCAGCCACGAGGCCACACTGGCCCTGGGCTACGATTGGGGCAGGGTGACCGTGGCCGCCGGAGCGGCGCTCACCGCCTTTCGCCTGGACAAGCGCCTTTCCCACCACATCGATCCCAGCGGGGCCAGGGGGACGGCCCTGGCCGCCATCCTGGCGCTGAACGCCTGGCCCGGCCAATACGGCTACGAACCCAAAAGCCTTGTCGCGCCCTATCTGGCCGTGGCCTTTCGGCCCGTGTCCCGTCTGCGTCTGGCGGCGGAACTGCGGCCGTCCGCCCAGCCCGATTGTTCCCTGTCCCTTTCGGTTTCCTTCTGAAGATTTTTATCTTCCGACGGTTTTCGTATGCTAATGGTTGCCATGCGTTCCTGCCGCGTGTTATGAATTATTTGTTCTTACTATGATTGATAACAGGCGATAAAAAAAGGAGGCTTCATGGTGTCCATTTTCCGTGTTCTTGTCGCGCTGGCGACGGTGGCGCTGACGGCCGCCCCGGCCCTGGCCCATTTCGGCATGGTCATTCCGTCCCAGGATGTGGTCACGAGCAAGGAAAAAGCCAAGGTGGACCTGGTTGTGTCCTTCTCCCATCCCATGGAAGGCAACGGCATGAACATGGCCAAGCCCAAGGCCTTTGGCGTGGTTGACGGCGGCAAGAAGACCGACCTGCTCGGCACGCTCAAACCGACCAAGGTCATGGATCATGACGCCTGGAAGTCCGAATATACCTTCAAGCGCCCGGGCGTGGGGATTTTCTACGTGGTGCCCGAGCCTTATTTCGAGCCGGCCGAGGACAAGTACATCGAGCACCTGACCAAGGTCGTGGTGCCGGCCTTCGGCGAGGAAGAGGGCTGGGATGAGCCTGTGGGGCTACCGGCCGAGATCATTCCGCTTTCGCGTCCCTTCGGCAACTATGTCGGCAACGTGTTCACGGGCAAGGTGCTCGTGGACGGCAAGCCGGCCGCCGGGGTCGATGTGGAAGTGGAATATTATAATAAGGACAAGGCCTACACCCCGCCCAACGAATATCTGGTGACCCAGGTGGTCAAGACCGACGCCAACGGCGTTTTCACCTATGCCGTGCCCTTTGGCGGCTGGTGGGGATTCGCCGCCCTGACCGACGCGCCGCAGACCATCGAAAAGGACGGCGTGGCCAAGAAGGTGGAGCGCGGGGCCGTCATGTGGGCCAAGTTCGTTGATCCCAAGCACAAGAAGAAGTAAGGCATTCCGATTCGTCCCCGGGACTCTTGCTTGACGATTCGGGAGGGCGGGCTGGGTCCGCCCTCCCACAACTTTCCGCGCCTTGGGCGCGACAGGCAGGCAGCATGCATATTTCCGAAGGGGTGCTTTCCGGACCGGTGCTGGCCGGCGGCTGGGCGATCACGGCCGTGGGCACGGCCGTGGGCTTAAAGCGCCTGGACTACGACAAGCTCATGACCGTGGCCATCCTCTCGGCCGCTTTTTTCGTTGCTTCGCTCATCCATGTGCCCATCGGGCCGGTCAGCGTCCACCTTATCCTCAACGGGTTGATCGGCGCGATCCTCGGCTATGCGGCCTTTCCGGCCATCTGCGTGGCGCTGTTGCTCCAGGCCGTGCTCTTCCAGTTCGGCGGTTTGGTGGTGCTCGGCGTCAACACCTGCGACATGGCGCTGCCGGCCGTGTTCTGCTTTCTGCTCTTCGGGCCGCTTCTTCGAGCCGGCGGAACCAAACAGGCGGTGGGGGCCTTTTGCTGCGGCTTTTTCGCCGTGCTTCTGGCCGGCTGCCTGACCGCCTGCGCCCTGGCGCTGTCCGGCGAGGCGTTTCTCGGCACGGCCAAGGTGATTCTCATCGCCCATATTCCCATCATGCTTATCGAAGGGGTGCTGACGGCCATGGCCGTGGCCTTCCTGGCCAAGGTCCGCCCCGAGATGCTGGCCATCCGTCTGGCTGGGTAAGTTGGGAAGAACTGGGGGGAAACCTTTCTGTAGAAAGGTTTCCCCCCAGGCCCCCCTTCCCAAGACTTTTAACGGTGACGGGATGTGAGCGGTGCTGCTCAAGGAATGTCGGAGTGTTCGGGAAGAGGAGGGCGCGAAAAGGGAGAACCCTTTTTCAAAGGATTGGCCCTCTCGTATAAGGGATTATTGCCATGAAATATAAGTATATTCTCATTGCAGCTTTGGCGCTTTGCCTGGGTGCGGCCGCACCGGCCCTGGCCCACCGGGTCAACGTGTTCGCCTATGTCGAGGGCAACGACGTACATGTGGAATGCAGCTACAGCCGCTCCGACCGGGTGCGCTTCGGGGAGATCACTGTCAAAAACGCCGCCACCGGGCAGGTCTATCTGACCGGCAAGACGGACGACAAGGGCAATTTCGTCTTCCCCGTGCCCGAGGCCGCTCGCAAGGACAAGGCTGAGATCGCCATCCATCTCGATGCCGGCGAGGGCCATCAGAACAATACGACCGTCAAGGCCGAGGAATACCTGTCCGCCGCCCCGGCCGATCAAAGCGCGGCCCCGGTCGCCCCTGCCGCTACGACGGCAACCGCGCCCGCGACAGCCGCCGCGTCGGCACCGGCCCAAACCGCCGTGGCCGTGCCCATGGACCAGGCCGCCTTGCGGGCCGTGGTCGAACAGGCCGTGGAAGTCAAGATCGCGCCCATCCGCAAGATGCTGTTGGATCAGGAGGAAAAAGGCCCGGGCCTGGCCGGGATCGCCGGGGGCATCGGCTGGCTGGTCGGCATTGCCGGACTTCTGGCCTACGTCCGCTGCCGCAAGGGCGGACGGGGCGCATGATCGACGAGCCGCTTGCCCGGGGAAGCTCGCCTATCCATTCCCTGGACCCCCGTTTCAAACTCGTAGCCTGTCTGGCCCTGTCTGTTGTCGCCGCCTTGGCCGCAACGCCGGCCGCCGCCGGTTTGGTGCTCGTCTGCGGTTTTTGCCTCACCATTGCCGCCCGCCCGTCCTGGCGCGTGGTCTGGGGCCGGTTCGTCGCGGTCAACGTCTTCGTGCTTTTCTTGTGGCTCGTGTTGCCCTTTACAGCGCCGGGAGAGGCGGCGTGGCGGAGCTTCGGCCTGACCGCGACCCGGGAGGGCGTGGCCCTGGCCTCCGTCATCACGGTCAAAACCAACGCCATCTTTTTTTGCATCGTGGCCCTGGTCGCCACCATTCCGGCTCCGGCCCTGGGCCGGGCCATGACCGCGCTTCGCGTGCCGGCCAAGTTTTCCTTTCTCTTTCTTTTCACCTACCGTTACCTGCACGTCATCGCCGAGGAGTATGCCCGGCTGGTTACATCGGCCAAACTTCGGGGCTTTGTCCCGGCCACGGACGCGCGCACCTACCGCACCTACGCCGCCCTGGTCGCCATGGTGCTGGTGCGCAGCTTCGATCGTTCCCAGCGGGTCTATCAGGCCATGCTGTTGCGCGGCTTTCACGGCACATTCCCCAGCCTGGACCGGTTTGCGGCCCGGCGCGGCGATGTGGTTTTCCTGAGCCTGTGTCTGGTCGTATCCGCGGCGGCCGGCGCGCTCGATTTCGTTTTGCGGAGGGGACATGTCTTCTGAGCCGCTGCTGCGCCTTTCCGGGGTGGGCTACGCCTATCCCGGCAGCGACCGTCCGGTGCTGGCCGATGTCGATTTCACGTTTTCGGCCGGGGAGCGCATCGGGCTTTTTGGGCCGAACGGCTCGGGCAAAACCACGCTGTTGCATGTGATGATGGGGCTTGTCCGGCCCGATGCCGGCGAGGTGCGCTACAAGGGGACCGTTGCCGCCACGGAAAAGGATTTCCGGGCCGTGCGGCGGGGTATCGGGCTCCTTTTGCAAAACGCCGACGACCAGATCATCTACCCGACCGTGCTCGACGACGTGGCCTTCGGGCCGCTCAATTGCGGGCTCTCGCCGGCGCGCGCCCGGGAGGCGGCCGAACGCACCCTGGACATGCTGGGCTTGGCCGGTTTCGGCGAACGGCTGTCGCACCGGCTTTCGGGCGGGGAGAAAAAGCTCGTGTCCCTGGCCGGGGTGTTGGCCATGGAACCCGAGGCGCTGTTACTGGACGAGCCGACCAACGGCCTCGATCCGGGGACCCGGGAGCGCATCGCGGATATCCTCAAGCGCTTGGGCAAGCCGCTGATCGTCATTTCCCACGACTGGGATTTCCTGTTCGACGTGACCGAGACCTTCTATACCATCGAGGCGGGCAAGCTCGTCCACGACCCGCACTTCATCATCCACCGACACGTCCACGGTCACCCCCTGGGCGACCAGGCCCACCACCATCACGCTACGGAGTAGGGTAGGGCGAGGGATAAAATGGAACCAGGGGGAAACTTTTCTGTAGAAAAGTTTCCCCCCGGACCCCCTTTCCAAAGATTTTTAATGGTGAGGGGATGTTATCGGCGTTGCTCCCGTAACGTCGAAAAATTGAGGAAGGGGAGAGTGCGAGAGGGGCTACTGCCCTTTTTAAAGGGTTTCCCCTCTCGCACTTCTCTTGCCATTCTCCCCCTAATCCAGCCCAAGCTGGGCGAGGAGGTCGTCCACCGCGCCTTGTTGGACTTTGGTCTGGGGGCCTTTGAGTTCGGAAACCTTTTGTTTGGCCTCGGCCTGGAGTTCGGAGATGGTCTTGTCCGGGGCTTCGGCCCGGGCCTTGAGCTGGATGCCTGTGGACAGGTAGAGGTCGAGCACGATCTGTTCGACCTTTTTGATGGCGGTGATGATGCGCTTGATGCGCTGGCCGGTGAGGTCCTGGAAGCTCAGCGTGGTCATGATGCGCATGAGGTCTTCGCCGAGGGCGGCATTGTCCGTGCGCAGCTTTTCCACGGCTTCGGTGTCGGCCACGCCATTTTGCATGGCCGCCAGAAGCCCGGCCGCGTCGGCTTGCAAGTCCATGTGCTTTTCCACGATGTCCATGATCTCGGTGGTGGCCGTTTCCGTGGTCTCGAGGATCTTGTCCAGCTGCTGCGCCGCTTCCTGGAAGAGCTGGTCGGCCTGCTGCCGGTCGTCGACATGGGCCTCGCCCTCGGTCTTGGCCGCCTGGTTGATCTCTTTGTAGATGTCCTGGAGGCCCTGGCGCATTTCCTCGTTTAGGCGCTGGTGGAACTCGCTTTCCAGAAGCGAACGGGACAGGGTCTTGGCGACTTCCTTTTCAATGGTGACGCTGATGCTGTGGCGCAGGTCCGGGACGACTTCGGTCAAAAGCCTGTCCAACATGCGTTCGAGAAGTTCTTCGTCATTGATCATGCGGCGTTAGTCCCATTTTTTTCCGCGCAGGTCGTCGCGCTGGCTTTGGAAGACAAATTGTACGATGCTTTCCAGGTCGCGTTCCCGGATGCGAGTGAAATCGAGGGCATAGACCGTGCTCCCGTCCGGGGATTGCTCCTGGCGTAGGATGCGCCCCACCGCGCCGGCCATGCGGAGCGGAAATCGCGACAACACGACGACCGACTCCACATACTGCTCCACGTCCAGTTCCTGCGAGGCCGTAAACCGCACGCCCGCGCCGCTGATTTCGACGATCCCCATGGTTACCGGGAAGTCGGCCGTGAGTTCGTCGCGGCTTTGCATGGAGAGCAGCATGTCGAGTTTGGCGTTGATCGAGCACAGCATGGTGTGCAGCGCCTCGCTCATGCCCGCATCGCGCAGGTCGTTGCAGAGTCCCGGGCCGCCGCCGAGGAACGGCGATTCCCGGAAAATCTGGATGTCTTCCGGATCCGGCAACAGCCGGAGATAACCGGATAGGCGCGTGGGAATGCGCATGAAGGCCCGTTTTTCTTCCAAGCGGCACCCCCGCCGGTTACATGACGCCGTTTTCCAGTAAAATCTCCATGGCCGCCACCGGGCAGACCTTGGTGCACATACCGCAGGCCGAGCAGGTGTCTTCGTGAAATTCCACCAGCCGGGTCTCGATGTTGAGCGAAAGGGCCCTGGTCGGACAAAGGGCCGTGCACACGCCGCAGTGGATGCAGCGATCCTCGTCCCTGGAGACGCGCTGGGCGGCCGGCACAACGCCCACGCCGTGCTCCTTGAGGTAGGTCATGCCGGCGTCGAAGGCCTCTTTGGGGCCGCTGATGTCCATGGTCATCTGGCCTTCGTGGCGCGGGGTGATCTGGGCTTTCGAGATGTTGAAGACCAATCCGTAGACCCGGGCCAGATCGCAGACCACGGGCTTGTTCGAGGATTCGGGCGGGAAGGTCAGGTAAATGATCTTCCGCAGCGTGTTTTCTTGTGGGGTTTCCATGCGTATCCGTCGCTTGTTGGCCGGCGCTACTTGGGCATCATGGATTTGGCCCGGGTGGCGAAGGCGGAATCGGGATATTTGTCGATGACTTCCTTGAAGGACAATTTGGCCGCGCCGGCATTGCCGAGCTTCATGAAGGCCACGCCCCGCTTGAAGAGCGCATCGGCGTGTTTGGGGCTTTTGGGATATTTCTCGATGACTTCCTGGTAGGCCAGGGCCGCGTTGGCGAAGTCGCCGAGCTGGAAGTAGCACTCGCCGGTCCAGAAGAGGGCGTTCGGCATCAGCGAGCTGGTTTTGAAATTGCGGGCGAATTCCTGGAAAATCCCCAGCGCCTGCTGGTACTGGCGGGCGTTGAAGCTGGAAAGGCCCTTGGCGTAGACGGCGTCGGCCGGATTTTGCGGCTGCACCACCGGCGGTTGGGCCTGGGCGGCCGGAGCCTGGGTGCCTGGGGCGGTATAGGGCGGAATGGCCGGCTCGGATTCGTCCGGTCCCGCGCCGCCCGGGGTGGGCGCGCCGTAACCGGTGCGGGATTGGGCATAGCCGGTCTGCGGTTGGGCGTACCCGGATTGCTGCTGCTGGGTGTAGCCCGTCTGGGGCTGGGCGTACCCGGTCTGGGACTGCTGGCTATAGCCGGTTTGCGGCTGGGCATAGCCGGGCTGCTGTTGGGCGTAGCCGGTTTGGGGCTGCGCGTAGCCGGCCTGAGGCGCTGGAGCGGCTGCCGGCGCTGTGGCCGCCGGCGTTGCTGCGGCCGGACCGGCGGTTGGGCCGAGGTCGATGGCCAGCTGGGAGGCCATGCGGCTGACGTTGCCCTCGAGCCGGGTCACGCGGCCGGACAGTTCCGGATCGTTTTTGTTGGCCTGCACCTGCTGGGAGAGCTCTTCGACCTTGGCGTTTAAGCGCCGCAACTCGCCCTTGGTGTTCTCCAGTTCCGCCCACATGTCGGCGGGCGTGTTGAGGGGGGCCGGGGTATTGGGCTTGGGCGCGCAGCCGCCGACCAGGGCGGCGAGCATGGCTGCGGCCAGAAACGTACCTTTGCTGTGACGGGACTTCATGACGGCTTGCGACCTCGCTTGCGTCCCCAGATGAGGTAGACCACGCCCCCGAGTACGGGAACGAAGATGGCCAGGAGAAACCAGAACATCCTCTCCAGGGGGGTTGGAAACACGCGGTGAAAACTTTGCCATATCGCGATGTAATTGGGAAGGATCGCCAGGGCCAAAATGGCGACGGCGAAAACCATCTGGCCGGTGGTCATGGGCGGCAGCGCTGGCAAGGGGGGCATGCGGACCTCGTTTCGGATGTTGGCGGCGGTGCGGCCGTTATTTGCGGGAAGAGGGGCGGCGCATGCGGTAAAAGGCCGCAAGGAGCGCCAGCGAACCGAGGAAAATGGCGATGTCGGCCACGTTGAAGGCCGGCCAGTGATAGCTTTTATAATAGAAATCCAGGAAGTCCACGACCTCGCCCGTCTTGATGCGGTCGATGAGGTTGCCCACGGCCCCGCCCAGAATCGAGCCGAGGCCGAGGATGAGCAGCTTGTTGTCGGGACTGGCCATGCGCAGCAGATGGAAGATGATGAGCACGGCCAGGGCCGTTGCCGCGAAGAAGAAGTAGGTCTGCCACTGGATGTCGTTGCGGTTTAAAAAACCGAAGGCCGCGCCGCGGTTGAGCACATAAACGATATTGAAAAACCCGGGGATGACCTGTCGGGTGGTGTAGAGCGTCATGTTGCCGACGATCCACAACTTGGCGGCCTGGTCGAGGACGACCACCAGCACGGCCAGGGGAATGGCGATCTTGAAGCTCGAGCGCATGGATCAGTTGGCCTCCTTCGCCATGACCGCGGCGCAGCGCGGGCACAGGTCCGGATACTCGGGCGCGGTGCCCAGTTTGTCGTACACCCAGCAACGGGCGCATTTCTCGCCGGCGGCGCGGGCCACGCCCACAAGCGCGCCCTCGAGGCCCTCGCAGGCCACGGCGTCGGCCGGGGCGTCGGCCGCCGGGGCGAGGGTCGCCTGGGACACGATAAAGACTTCGCGCAGGTTCATGTCCAAAGAGGCCACCGCTTCGCGCACGGCCTCGGGCAGGTAGAGCGTCACCGCCGTCTCCAATGAATGACCGATTTCGCCGGCCTTGCGCCGGGGCTCGATGGCCCGGGTCACCTCGCCGCGAAGCGCCGCCACGAGGTCGAGCTTTTCCTTGCGTTCCGGGGCAAGCTCCCAGCCCGCCGTATCCAGCGGCGGCAGGGAGAAGACCGAAACGCCGTCGCCCCGCTGGCACTCGGGCGTATGGCGGAAAACCTCCTCGGCCGTGAAGGACAGAATCGGGGCCATGTCGCGCAGCAGCACGCGCAGGATGCGCCACAGGGCCGCCTGGGCCGAGCGGCGCTCAAGGCTGTCCGTAGCCGAGACGTAAAGCCGGTCTTTTAAGATGTCGAGATAAAATGCCGAAAGGTCCGTGACGCACAGGTTGTGCAGGGCGTGAAAGACCTTGTGGAACTCGTAGGCTTCGTAGGCTTCGGCTATGCGGGCGTGGGCCCGGGCGGCCGTGTCCACGGCGTAGCTGTCGAGCGGCAGCATGGACTGCGGGGCCACGTCGTTTACGGCCGGGTCGAAGTCGGACAGGTTGCCGAGCACGAAGCGGCAGGTGTTGCGGATGCGGCGGTAGGCCTCGACCAGCCGGGAGAGGATTTCCTCGGAGAGGCGGATGTCGTCGCGATAGTCCACGGCCGACGTCCACAGGCGCAGGATTTCCGCGCCGTGCTTGTCGATGATTTCCTGGGGCTCGATGCCGTTGCCGAGCGACTTGGACATCTTGCGGCCTTCGCCGTCGACCACGTAGCCGTGGGTGAGCACCTGCCGGTAGGGGGGCGTGCCGCGCGTGGCAAGGGAAGCCAGAAGCGAGCTGTGGAACCAGCCCCGGTGCTGGTCCGAGCCCTCCAGGTACAGGTTGGCCGGGAAGGCCAGTTCCGGGCGCTTTTCCAGCACCGCGGCAAAGCTCGTGCCCGAGTCGAACCACACGTCCAGGATGTCGGTTTCCTTGCGCCAGTGGCTCCCCCCGCAATTGGGGCAGGTGAGCCCGGCCGGCACGATGTCGGCCAGGTCCGCCTCGAACCAGTAGTCGCAGCCGCGCTCGTGGTTGGCGAATTTTTCCGCCACCGAGCGCATCCAGGCCGCGTCGTTGTAGGCCGTGTCGCAGGACTCGCAGATAAGGGCCAGAATCGGCACGCCCCAGGTGCGCTGGCGCGAGATGCACCAGTCCGGGCGGCCGGCGATCATGTTGTGGATGCGCTCCCTACCCCAGGCGGGAATCCATTCCACCTCGCCGTCGATGGCGGCCAGGGCGCGGTTGCGCAGGTCGCCCACCTCCATGGAGATGAACCACTGGGTGGTGGCCCGGAAAATGACCGGCTCCTTGCAGCGCCAGCAGTGGGGATAGGAGTGGCGGATCTTGCGCTCGGCCAGAAGATTGCCGACTTCCTTGAGCTTTTCGATGACCTTGGGGTTGGCTTCCCAGACGGTGAGCCCGGCGAAATAGGGCACCACGTCCAGGAAGCGGCCGGCGTCGTCCATGGGCGAGAGCACGTCCAGGCCGTAGCGCAGGCCCGTGTCGTAGTCCTCGCGGCCGTGGCCCGGCGCGGTGTGGACAAGGCCGGTGCCGGCGTCGAGGGTGACGTAATCGGCCAGAGCGAAGGGCGACTCCCGGTCGTAGAAGGGATGGCGGGCCTTGAGTCCTTCGAGCGCCGAGCCAGGGGCCGTGGCCAGGACCTTCGCGTCGGTCCAGCCGAAAAGTTCGCGCACGCTTTCCAGAAGCTGCGCCGCCAGCACGTATTGGCTGTCGCCGGCCGCGACCAGGGCATAGTCGAACTCGGGGTGGGCGGCCACGGCCATGTTGTCCGGCAGGGTCCAGGGCGTGGTGGTCCAGATGGCGGCGTAGGTTCTCGCCGGATCGGCCATGGGGAAGACGTCTTTTATTTTCGGGTCGGGCAGGGGAAAGCGCACGAAGACCGAGGGCGAGGTCTCGTCGGCGTATTCCACCTCGGCCTCGGCCAGGGCGGTCCGACAGGACAGGCACCAGTGAATGGGCTTTTTGCCCCGGTAGACCGAGCCCTTTTCCACGAAATCGCAAAGCGCCAGGGCGGTGGCCGCCTCGTAGGACGGGCGCATGGTGAGGTAGGGATCGTCCCAGTCGCCGAAGACGCCCAGGCGCTTGAACTCCTTGCGCTGGATGTCCACGAACTTGGTGGCGTAGTCCCGGCACAGCCGGCGCACGGTGATGGCCGGCAGATTCGTCTTGCCCTTGGCCGTAAGCTCCTGGGACACCTTGTGCTCGATGGGGAGCCCGTGGCAGTCCCAGCCCGGCACGTAAGGGGCCTGGTTCCCGGCCATGTGGCGGGATTTGACGATAATATCCTTCAAAATCTTGTTGAGCGCATGGCCCATGTGCAGGTGGCCGTTGGCGTAGGGAGGCCCGTCGTGGAGCACGTAGCGGGGGGCGTCCTCGCGGGCGGCGAGCATCTGGTTATAGATGTTGTTTTCCGCCCAGAACTTGAGGGTTTCCGGCTCCTTTTCCTTGAGGTTTGCCTTCATGGGAAAGGAGGTCTTGGGGAGTTTCAGGGTCTTTTTGTAGTCACTGCTCATGGCCTGGTTTCCTTGCGCTTGTCCCGGCGTCCATACGACGCCGGAGAAACCGCCTGTTTGAAACAAGGCCGCCGGGAAGTCAAGGAACGTCGGCCTCGGGAGCCTGGGCGCGGGCCCCGTGGCGACGGGGTGAAGCCCGGTTGCGAGGTCGATCGGAGCGGTTCGGGGCAAATTGCTTGCCCATCGGGCCGAAGTGGCTTATTCGTTGCCGGTTCCGCTTTTTTCGTTCCACCCTCTACAAAAAATACGCTCATGCCCAAACGGACGGATATCAAAAAAATCATGATCATCGGCTCCGGGCCCATCGTCATCGGACAGGCCTGCGAGTTCGACTATTCCGGTTCCCAGGCGGCCAAGGCCCTCAAAGAAGAAGGGTACGAGGTGGTCCTGGTCAATTCCAACCCGGCCACCATCATGACCGACCCGGGACTGGCCGACCGCACCTATGTCGAGCCCATCGAGCCCGCATCGGTCGCCCGCATCATCGCCCGGGAAAAGCCCGATGCCGTGCTGCCGACCCTTGGCGGCCAGACCGGGCTCAACACGGCCGTGGCCCTGGCCGAGTCCGGCGTTTTGGCCGAGCATGGGGTGGAGCTGATCGGCGCGTCCCTGGACGTGATCAAGAAGGCCGAGTCGCGGGAGCTTTTCCGCGAGGCCATGGAGAATATCGGGCTCACCATTCCCCAAAGCGGCATCTGCCACACCATGGACGACGTGCGCGAGTGGGGCAAGAAGATCGCCTTCCCCATCATCGTGCGCCCGGCGTTCACGCTCGGCGGCACGGGCGGCGGCGTGGCCTACAATATGGAAGATCTCGAAAAGATCTCCGCCCGGGGGCTGGCCGCCAGCATGAAAAGCGAAATCATGCTGGAGCGGTCGGTGCTCGGCTGGAAGGAATTCGAACTCGAACTCATGCGCGACCGGGCCGACAACTGCGTGATCATCTGTTCCATCGAGAACATCGACCCCATGGGCGTGCATACCGGCGACTCGGCCACCGTCGCCCCGATCCAGACGCTCACCGATGAGGAATACCAGAAGATGCGCAACGCCGCCATCGCCATCATGCGCGAGATCGGCGTGGAAACCGGCGGGTCCAACGTCCAGTTCGCCGTCAATCCGGCGGACGGCGAGATGGTCATCATCGAGATGAACCCGCGCGTGTCGCGCTCCTCGGCCCTGGCCAGCAAGGCCACGGGCTTCCCCATCGCCAAGATCGCGGCCAAGCTGGCCGTGGGGTATACCCTCGACGAGATCCCCAACGACATCACCCGCGAGACCATGGCCTCCTTCGAGCCGACCATCGACTACTGCGTGGTGAAAATTCCGCGCTTCACCTTCGAGAAGTTTCCCGGCTCCGAGGATTACCTGACCACGGCCATGAAAAGCGTGGGCGAGGCCATGAGCATCGGCCGCAACTTCAAGGAAGCCTTGCAAAAGGGCCTGCGGTCGCTGGAAATCGGGGCCACCGGCCTCGGGCCGGACGCGGTTTCCTGCGAGCCCGACCGCGAACAGCTCCTGGCCGACATGCGCAAGCCCAATTCCAAGCGCCTTTTCCAGCTGCGCCAGGCCATGCGCTGCGGCGTGACCCTGGAAGAGATTTTCGACGCCACCTGGATCGATCCGTGGTTTTTGCGCCAGATCAAGGAAATCGTGGACATGGAGGTGACGCTCGAGGCCTTCCCCAAGAAGAAGGTCGCCGCCGGCGATCCGGAATGCCGGGAGCTGGTTACGGCCGCCAAGAAGGACGGTTTTTCCGATCCCCAGATCGCAAGCCTGCTGCGGCTGGCCTCGCCCCTTGACGCGCGAAAGCTCCGCCAGGACATGGGCGTCGCCCCGACCTATTATCTGGTCGACACCTGCGCCGCCGAATTCGAGGCCTACACGCCGTACTATTACTCCACCTACGAGACCGGCCGCGAAGTGGCGGCCAAACCCGCCCGCAAGGTGGTCATCCTCGGCGGCGGCCCCAACCGCATCGGCCAGGGCATCGAGTTCGACTATTGCTGCTGCCACGCCTCCTACGCGCTTCGGGCCATGGGCGTGGAGTCGATCATGGTCAACTCCAACCCCGAAACCGTGTCCACGGACTACGACACTTCCGACCGCCTCTATTTCGAGCCGCTGACTTTCGAGGACGTGCTCAACATCATCGAATCCGAAAAGCCCGAGGGCGTCATCGTCCAGTTCGGCGGCCAAACCCCGCTCAACCTGGCCGTGCCGCTGCTCGACGCCGGGGTGCGCATCCTTGGCACCTCGCCCGACAGCATCGACCGGGCCGAGGACCGTGAGCGCTTCCAGGAGCTCCTGATCAAGCTGGGGCTGCGCCAGCCGGCCAACGGCACGGCGTTTACCGTGGACGAGGCGGCGGCCATCGCGGACAAGATCGGCTACCCCGTGGTGGTGCGGCCGTCCTATGTCCTCGGCGGCCGGGCCATGGAGATCGTCTACGACCGGGGCGACCTGGAGAACTATTTCAAGGTGGCGGTGGTGGCCTCGGGCAAGCACCCGATCCTCATCGACAAGTTCCTGGTCAACGCCACCGAGGTGGACGTGGACGCCGTCTCCGACGGCACGGACACCTACGTGGCCGGGGTCATGGAACATATCGAAGAGGCCGGCATCCACTCGGGCGACTCCGCCTGCGTGCTGCCGCCCCACAGCCTGTCGCCGGAGCTGGTGGCCGAAATCGAGCGCCAGACCGTGGCCCTGGCCAAGGAGCTTGGCGTCATCGGACTCATGAACATCCAGTTCGCGGTCAAGGACGGCGACATCTATATTCTCGAGGTCAATCCCCGGGCTTCGCGCACCTCGCCGTTCGTGTCCAAGGCCACGGGCGTGCCCCTGCCAAAGCTCGCGACGCAAGTCATCATGGGCGAGAAGCTCAAGGACCTCGATCCCTGGTCCATGCGCAAGAAGGGCTACTACGCGGTCAAGGAATCGGTTTTCCCGTTCAACCGTTTCCCCGGCGTGGACGTGCTGCTCGGACCGGAAATGCGTTCCACGGGCGAGGTCATGGGCGTCGACGCCTCGGTGGGCCTGGCCTTCATGAAGAGCCAGCTCGGCGCGGGCCAGAACCTGCCCCTTTCCGGGACGGTGTTTATTTCCGTGGCCGACGAGGCCAAGGACGACGTGCTGCCCGCGGCCCGCATCCTCGGCCAGTTGGGATTCCGGATCATGGCCACCAAGGGCACGGCTGCCTATCTCGAAGACAAAGGCATCGCCGTGACTCCGGTCATGAAGGTGTTCGAGGGCCGGCCCCACGTGGTCGACCACATGAAGAACCGGGAAATCGACCTGGTCATCAACCTCATTTCGGACAAGCGCACGGTGCGCGACTCCATGGCCATTCGACAGACGGCGCTTTTATACGGCATCCCCTACACGACCACGGCGGCCGGGGCCAAGGCCATGGCCCAGGCCATCCGGGAAATGGGGGGCGGCCAGGGGCTCACCGTCAAAAGCTTGCAGGAATACTACGCGGGCAATTAGTCCCGCCACGGCTCGCCATGAAAAAGGAATACTGCGGACTGTTCGGCATCTACGGCCATCCCGAGGCCGCGCGGATGACCTATTTCGGCCTCTACGCCCTCCAGCACCGGGGGCAGGAATCGGCCGGCATCGTGACCTGGGACGGCACCCGCATCCGCGAGCAGCGCGGCATGGGGCTCGTTGCCGACGTCTTTTCCGAGCGGCACCTGGGCAAGGAGCTCAAGGGCACGGTGGCGGTGGGGCATATCCGCTATTCCACCACCGGCGCGTCGCTTTTGCGCAACTGCCAGCCCTTTCTGGTGCGTTTTGGCGACTACCATCTGGCCATCGCCCACAACGGCAACCTGGTCAACACCATGGAGCTGCGCCAGGAACTCGAAGCCACGGGGTCCATCTTCCAGACCACCATCGATTCCGAGGTGTTCGTGCACCTGATCGCCAAGTTCCTGGGCTCGTGTTCCCTGGAAGAGGCGGTCATCAAGGCCTGCAACAAGATCAAGGGCGCGTATTCCATATTGCTTTTGGCCAACGACAAGATCATCGCCGTGCGCGATCCCCATGGCGTGCGGCCGCTGATGCTCGGGCGCATGGGCGATGCCTACGTGATCGCTTCCGAAACCTGCGCCTTCGACCTCATGGAGGCCGAGGCCATCCGCTCGGTGGCCCCGGGCGAGATGCTGGTCATCCAGGACAAGCGGCTCCAGTCCTACCGCATCTGCGACCCGCAGCCGGTCAAGCAGTGCGTGTTCGAGCTGATCTATTTCGCCCGTCCCGATTCGGAAGTCTTCGGCGAGGTGGTCTACGAACGGCGCAAGCAGATGGGCGCGACGCTGGCCCAGGAAGCGCCGGTCGACGCGGACTACGTCATGCCTTTTCCCGATTCCGGCTTCTACGCCGCCATCGGCTATTCCCAGGCCTCGGGCCTGCCCTTCGAGATGAGCATGGTGCGCAACCACTACGTGGGCCGCACCTTCATCCAGCCCTCCCAGGACATGCGCGATTTCAGCGTCCGGGTGAAGCTCAACCCGGTCAAGAGCATGATCAAGGGCAAGCGCATCCTCATCGTCGAGGATTCCATCGTGCGCGGCACCACCATCCGCACGCGGGTCAAGCGCCTGCGGGAACTCGGCGCGCGCGAGATCCACATGCGCGTGTCCTGTCCGCCCATCCGCTTTCCGTGCTTCTACGGCATCGACTTCTCCTCCAAGGGCGAGCTGATCGCCGCGCACCAGAGCGTGGAGGAGATCGCCAAGTTCATCGGCCTCGACTCCCTGCATTACCTGAGCATCGAGGGGTTGTTGGAATCGGTGCGGGGCAACGGCGAAAAACCGCCGTACTGTCTGGCCTGCTTCGACGGGGACTACATGATCCCGCCCTGCGGCGAGGGGCTCAAGAACTGCCTGGACGACGTGTCCCTGGCCCTTTCCTGGTAGGGCGGCGGCATGGGGTTCAATCTCAATCTCGACCTTGCCGGGGCCAAGGACAAGTCGCTCTCCAAGCTGCTTTTATCCTCGGCCCGGCAGTATCTCCACGAATACGGCGAGGTGCGGGACCTGATCCTTGATACGGCCGCCCGCACCATCACCGTCGAAGTGCTGCCCGTGGGCGAAAAGGAGACCATCCGGGTGACGGTCTTCGGCTACGGGCTGGCGACCGACGGTTCCGGGCGCGGCTTTCTCACCTACGACGATATCGCCTTTTCCCGCCAGTGGCTCGCCTTGCTCGCCGAGCGCATCCTGCCGGAAAAGCGCCTGCCGCTTCCCTCGGGCACGCCCATGGGGCTCTTGCAGACGCTGTTATAGCATTCCCGCAGGCCGCAGCGCTGTGGCGATTACGACCCGGCCCTTCGTATCGTCTGGCGCAACCCCGCGTCACCACGAGCTTCTTTCCTTCCGGTCCTCCGATGCCCGCGTCTTGAGCCAGTGTTTGCGCTTTTCCGCTTTGGAAGCAACGCATCCGATCGCCTGTATTGGCAACGTCGCGCCGATACGCTACAGGGAACCATGCAGCCGAATCAGATCCAGCTGGCCCAGCGGGCCAAGGTGTTCAAGGCCCTGGGGCATCCCAGCCGCCTGCTTATGGTCGAAGCCCTGGGCGCGGGCGAAAAATGCGTGTGCGAGTTGCGCGAGTTGGTCGGCTCGGACATCTCGACCGTTTCCAAGCACTTGAGCGTTCTCAAGGAAGCCGGCATCGTCACCGATTCCCGGCGCGGCACCAATATCTATTATTCCCTGCGCATGCAGTGCGTGTCCTCCTTCCTCTCCTGCGTGCGCCGGTTTTTCGACCAGCAGGTTGAGGAACAGTTCTTGTATCTCGAAGACTTGCGCAAGCAAGCCAAGTCCTGATCGTCGCCTTTTTTGCTTGCTTTGGTCACACGTATTTTCTAAAATCCGTGTCATCGAACGCCGCAAAAAGCCCGGCCCCTTTCCCGCTTCATCATACGCCCGGGCGAAGGAGGCGCCATGTTCCAGACGGATGGTTCCGCGCATGACGGCGCGCGATCGGCAACGGAAGGCATCCTGGTCCACGGCGGCAAAACCCCGAACCGTTACGACGCCATGGAGTGGGCCGGCGCTTTCGGCGACATCGGCACGCTCATTCCTTTCGTGGTGGCCTACATCACCATCCTCGGCGTCGATCCCCTGGGGCTCCTTTTCATGTTCGGCGTGTCCAAGATAGCGGCCGGACTGTTCTACAAAACGCCTATTCCCATCCAGCCCATGAAGGCCATCGGCGCGGCGGCCGTGGCCGGCGGCATCACCCCGGCGGCGCTTTTCGCCTCGGGGCTGACCACGGGGCTTTTCTGGCTCGTCATCGGCCTGACCGGGACCATCAAATACGTGGCGAGGCTGGCCACCAAGCCCGTGGTGCGCGGCATCATGCTCGGGCTCGGCATGACCTTCGTGGTCGAGGGCATCCACCGGATGGTGGGCTCGCCGTGGCTGGCCGGCATCGCCCTGGCCATGACCTTCGTGCTGCTGTCCAACCCGAAAATACCGGCTATGTTCGCGCTGCTGATCCTTGGCGTGGTCGCCGCCGTCGTCTCCAATCCGGCGCTTTTGGGCGAACTGGCCCAGGTGAATATCGGCTTCCGGCTGCCCCGGTTCGGCCTGCACCAGATACGCTGGGACGACATCGTTACCGGCACGCTGCTTTTCACCTTGCCCCAGATTCCGCTGACGCTCGGCAACGCGGTGGTGGCCATCACGGCCGAGAACAACGACCTGTTCCCGGACCGGCCCGTCACCGAGCGCACCATGTGCGTGAGCCAGGGCGTCATGAACCTCGTCTCCCCGATGTTCGGCGGGGTGCCCATGTGCCACGGCGCGGGCGGCATGGCCGGCCACGTGCGTTTCGGCGCGCGCACCGGCGGATCGCTGGTGATCCTCGGCAGCATCGTCATCGTCATCGCGCTTTTTTTCAGCCAGTCCGTGGCCGTCATCTTCAAGATGTTCCCGCCGGCGGTGCTGGGGGTGATCCTGTTTCTGGCCGGAGCCGAACTGGCCGTGACCGTGCGCGACATCGGCACGAAAAAGTCCGAATTCTACGTGATGATCGTGGTGGCCGGATTCGCCATGTGGCACATGGGCGTGGCCTTCGTCGTCGGCGTCATCCTGGACACCGCCTTACGCCGGGAGTGGATAAAGATTTAAGAAGGGGAGGCGTGAAGAGGGTGCGAGAGGGGAAACCCTTTGAAAAGGGTTCTCCCCTCTCGCGCTCTCCCCTTCCTAAACTTTTTAACGATTGTAGTCGGATATATTCTTAAGTTGGGTGAAACGCCGTATTTTCACCTTTTGAAAGTTTTTGAGGGTGGGGGTCCGGGGGAGGGAACTTTTTTCAAAAAGTTCCCTCCCCCGGATGCCTTCTCCTCCCCCTATCTCCCCCCTAGGCACTTCCAATCAACATGCCGGTGGCGAAGACCAGCGCGCCGCCGAGGCCGACTTGCACGGCGGCGGAGAAGGCCGGGGTGTCCATGTATTTGGCCCGGATCCAGGTGATGGCGGCCAGTTCCAGGGCCACCACGGCGAAGGCGACGGTCATGGCCATGCCATAGTGGGGGATGAGAAAGGGCAGGGTGTGGCCGATGCCGCCGAGCGTGGTCATAAGCCCGCAGACGACGCCCCGCAGCCAGGGGTGTCCCCGCCCGGTCATGCTGCCGTCGTCGGAAAGCGCCTCGGCGAATCCCATGCTGATGCCCGCGCCGAGCGATGCGGCCAGGCCCACCAGAAACGCCTGCCAGCTGTCGTGTGTGGCCATGGCCGCGGCAAAGACCGGGGCCAGGGTGGAGACGCTGCCGTCCATGAGTCCGGCAAGGCCCGGTTGGACCACTTGCAGCACGAACAGGCGGCGCTGGGTGGCGGCCTCGGTTTCGAGGGCCGTCGCGTCCAGGTTGGTTTCGGTCAGATGCTCGGCCCGGGCTTCGTGGGTGCGTTCGGCCTGGGCCAGATCGTCGAGGAGCCGGCGGATATCGACATCCTGGGCCCTGGCCGCCGCCTTTTCGTAGAAAAGCAGCGTTTCCCCTTCCATGTCGGCGGCGTACTTGCGCACGGCTTCGAGCTTGAGTTCGGGCGCGAGCCAGATGGGCTTGCGTTGGATGAATCCCTTGACGTCCTGGCGGCGGATCAACGGGATATGCTCGCCGAATTTCGCCTGGAACAGGTCGGTCAGCCGCCGCCGGTGCGCGGATTCCTCGGCTCCCATACCGTCGAACACGGAGGCTGTGGCCGGATAGGTGTCGCGGAGGCGATTGGCGAACTCAACGTAAATGCGCTCATCCCCTTCTTCCAGGGAAATGGCCAGGGCCAGGATTTCCGCTTCGCTGAGCTGGGAAAATTTTTTCATGGATGTTCTCTCCTCCCCGCGATGCCGGGGATCTGTCGCAAACGGCGTTACGGCCGCGGGCGCAGGGCAACCTAAGCCGGGCCGGGACCATTTCGCAACAAGGAACTCTGGGCTCAGTTTTGAGGAGACGTGGCTTCAGTCCCCCCGGGAGGTCCGGAACTTTGGGCCGATTGACACTGGATATTCTATGAAAGCTCTTTGACGCGTGGCCGGGGAGGACGCGTTTGAAAAAGCCCTCCCCGGAACTTCATTGAGCATCTCTACGCCGTGGCGCAACGGGCCTGGATGCGCCGCACTACCCAGGATTTCACCACCTGGGTCAGGCACATGTAGCCGAAGATGATGCTGGCGATAAATCCCCAGTAGCTCGTCGGCGGCACGACCAGGCCGAAGGTGCCGGCCAAAGGGGAAAACGGCAGCCAGATGCCGATGATGCAGATGCAGATGGTCGTAAGCCCAAGCGGCACGCTCGACCAGCTTTGCAGAAACGGGACGTTGTCCGTGCGGATCACGTGCACGATGATGGTCTGGGACAAAAGCGATTCGAGGAACCAGCCGGTCTGGAACAGCGCCGCGTTGTTCCAGGCCCCGAAGAAGTGGATCATGACGAAGAAGGTGACGTAGTCGAAAAGCGAGCTGACCGGGCCGAGGAAAAGGATGTAGCGCCGAATGTCGTCGATACGCCAGCGTCTGGGCTTGCCGAGGATGTCGGCGTCCACGTTGTCCGTGGGGATGGCGGTCTGGGAGAAGTCGTACATGAGGTTGTTGACCAGTATCTGGATCGGCAGCATGGGCAGGAAGGGCAAAAAGGCGCTGGCCCCGAGCACGCTGAACATGTTGCCGAAGTTGGAGCTGGCCCCCATGCGGATGTACTTGGTGATGTTGAAGAAGATCTTGCGGCCTTCGAGCACGCCGTGTTCGAGCACGTGCAGGCTTTTTTCCAGCAGGATGATGTCCGCCGATTCCTTGGCCACGTCCACGGCCGAGTCCACGGAGATGCCGACGTCGGCCGCGCGCAGGGCCGGGGCGTCGTTGATGCCGTCGCCCATGAACCCGACCACGTGGCCGGTTTGGCGCAGGGCCGTGACGATGCGCTCCTTCTGCATGGGGTCGAGCTTGGCGAACACGTTGCAGGTTTTCACCGTCTCGTGGAGTTCTTCCTCGGACATGCCGGCGAGCTGGTCGCCGGTGACCAGATGCTCGCCCGCGTCGAAGCGGACTTCCCGGCAAATCTTGGCCGTGATGACGGCGTTGTCGCCGGTCAAGATCTTGGGCTTGATGCCGTGGGCGACCATGGCCGCCAGGGCGTCGGCGGCGGTGTCCTTGGGCGGGTCGAGGAAGGCCAGGTAGCCCATGAGCGTCATGTCGGATTCGTCGGCCACGGCGAAGTCGCGGCGCGATCCGTCCACTTCCTTGTAGGCCAGGGCCACCACGCGGAAGCCGTCCTCGTTGAGGTCGTGGACGAGCTTTTTGCGCGTTTCCAGATGGGAGCCTTCCAGGGGCTTGATGACGCCGTTTTTGAGGTAGGCGCGGCTGTGGGCGAAGACTTCCTCGGCCGCGCCCTTGCAGATGAGCACCGCCTTGTCCGTGCGCTTGTCGCGCACGATGACACTCAAGCGCCGGCGCATGAAATCGAAGGGAATCTCGTCGAGCAGTTCGTACTGGGACGGGTCGATGGTGCTGCCCGCTTCGTCTCCGGTATCGATGACGGCCAGGTCCAGGGCGTTTCGAAGCCCGGTTTGCAGCTTGCTGTTGATGTAGGCGTATTCCAGGACCGAACAGTCCTCCTCGCCTTTGATGTCGAGGTATCTTTCCAGGATGATCTTGTCCTGGGTCAGGGTGCCGGTCTTGTCCGTGCACAATACGTCGATGGCCCCGAAGTTCTGGATGGCGTCCAGGCGCTTGACGATGACCTTGTGCTTGGACATGGCCAGCGCCCCCTTGGACAGGCACACCGTCACCACCATGGGCAGCATTTCCGGGGTCAGGCCCACGGCAACGGCCAGGGCGAACATGAACGCCCCCATCCAGTTGCCGGTGGAAGCGCCATTGATCACGAAGACGAAGGGCACCATGACCATCATGAAGCGCAGCATCAGCCTGGTGAAGCCCTTGATGCCGCGATCGAAATCGGTTTCGACGCGTTTTTGCGACAGCTTGGCCGCGATGCCGCCGAAATAGGTCTTGGCCCCGGTGGCCGTGACCACCGCCGCCGCCGATCCGGAAACGACGTTGGTGCCCATGAAGCACATGGCCGGGTCGCCAAGGCCGGTTTCCCCGTCCGGGGGCGCCTGGTCGGCCGGCCGGGCGGATTTCTCCACGGGAAGGGCCTCGCCTGTCAGCATGGCCTGGTTGATGTGCAGGTCCTTGGCGCGAAGGAGCTGCACATCGGCCGGGACCATGTCGCCGGCGGCCAGAAGCACGATGTCCCCGGGCACCACTTCGGCCAGGGCGATTTCCCGCTGGGCCCCGTCGCGCAGCACCGTGGCCGTGGTGTGGACCATTTTTTTGAGTTCCGTCGCGGCGGTGTCGGCCTTGGCCTCCTGGATGACCTTGAGCACCACGCCGAGCAGGGCCATGCCGATGATGACCGCGGCCGACTCGACGTCGTCGGTGGCGTAGGAGATGGTGCCGAGCACGAGCAGGAGAAGCACCAACGGGTTTTTGACCGCGTCGACGATCCGGTCGAGCAGGGTGACGCGTTTGGCCGTGGTCGCCTGGTTGGGGCCGTATTGGCGCAGGCGCTCCTCGGCTTCCTGGGAGCTGAGCCCGGCCATGGCGGGTTTGGGCCGGGGCTCGGGCTCGTTTAAGTGCGCGCCGAGGGCCGAGACTTGCAGCCACAGGCCTTCCAGGTGCTTGTAGGCGTCGTAGGCGGTGATTTTTTTCTGGTGGGCCAGTCCTTGGAAGGCATGGGCCTTTTGCACGAAGTGCTCGAGGTTTTTGATGAACACCTCTTCGGGGCCAAGGCTGAGGCCGGGCTGGCCGGACGGGTCGGCCAGAGGCTCCCGGGCGGCGTCAGGCGTGGATTTGGGATCGGTCATAGAGGCTCCGCTTCGTTACGAAAGGCTGCCAACGAAATAGCCATCGACAATGCTGCGGGCGGCGGGGAAACATCTCCGGGCCGGCGACGGAAAACGCAACGCAAGAAGGTTGTCGCCGGACGGGTCCGACCACGGGGGATGTGCGTTGGCACATCCCCCGCAAGGCCGTTTACGACTGTATTTCCTTTAAAAAAGCGAGGCAGGCTTCGGCCGCCTTGTGGAAATCCACGCCGCCGTCGATTTCGAGCACAGGCAGGTCGCCCAGAAGATCAAGGTAGGCGTTTTGGCTGGCGATGGAAGGTTCGGACGGGTCCTCGAACTCGTAAAAAAGGCCCACGTCCTTCATGAACGCGGCCATGAGGTCGCGGCGCTGGCGCAGGTCGACGCGGTTTGCGGTCATGGGCGAGGTGTCGCGCTTCCAGCGCAGGACCACCAGCCCGGACATGAGGCAGGCCAGCTTGAACCGGCCCGGGCCGTAGCACTCGTCGATAAACGCGTCGTACTTGTGCTCCAGGTCCCACAGCTCGGCCTCGGGCAGGGCGGAGAAACGCTTGCGGTCCGCCTCGTCCATGACCGGGGCCAGGTTCGGGTTGTTGAGCACCGTGCCCGGGTTGACCCGGGGCATCTTGGCCACGCCGGTCATGGTCAGCGAGCCGTTGCCGTTTTTGGAGACCATGATTCGGTCGTTGCTGATGAACGTGGTGTCGTGGCGCATGATTTCGAGGGCCAGGGTGGATTTGCCGGCCCCGGAGAAGCCGGAGATGACCAGCCCCGATCCGTGCGCGGCCACGCCGGCGGCGTGAAAGAGCAGGGCCCCGGCCTTGAGGCAGTGTTCGATGAAACGGTTGTTGATGAAGTTGACGACCTGGTTGTCGTTTTCGATGCAGGGGCCGACGGCGTAGTTGTCGCCACGGCCGAAAAGAAAGGCCAGACCGGTCAGGAGTTTTCTGACCACCCGCCCGTCGGGCACGTCGATGAAGGCTTCCTTGAGCTTGGTCTTGCCGGGTTCGCGCTGTTTGATGGCGTAGGGCAGGTCGAAATCCGGAGGGCCGGCTTCGATGGCCGTGACCGGGATGGTGATGGACCCGCCGCCGCCGATGAAATCGCGATAATAGTTGGCGAGCTTGTCGATGAGCGCCTTGGAGTTGGAGGAGATGATCACGGTCACCTCGTCGAAGGTGACTTCCAGGCGGTGGGTGATGGGCGATTCCTCGAGAATCGGGGCCATGATGCCGGCGATGGTGGGCAGGCTCGTCATTTGAGTTTCTCCAGTACGTAGTCGGCGTAGACCTCGGCCGCGTCGATGCCGCAGGCGTCAAGCAGTCCCCGGAAGCCGCCGAAGGCGGAGACTTCGTAGATGGCCGCGCCGTCCGGGGTCTCCACCACGTCCACGCAGGTAAAGGCCATGTCCGGGAAAAGCGACTGGGCCTTGTGGGCCAGGGCGATGATGGCGTCGGACGGGGTGTGGGGCACGTAGTGGCCGCCGGTGCGGGTGGTGGTGTCCCAGGATTTGCCGCTGCCCTGTCTGGCGTAGGTGGCCAGGTACTCGCCTCCCAGAAACGAGACGCCGAGGTCCAGATGCCCGCCGGCATGGGAGACCATCTTCTGGATGTACATGACCTGGTTGCCGGCCGCCTTGTAGTCGGCGATCTCCTCGCGGGCCTCGGGGGTATCCTCGATGACGGTCATGCCCCGGGCCTTGGAGCTGAAAAGCGGCTTGAACACGGCCCGGCCGAAGTCGGCCACGGTGGCGGCCGCTTCCTCGATGTCCTCGGTGATGACCGTCGGCGGCATGGGGATGCCGCCAAGGCGCAGGGTGGCCGTGCCGCTTAAGCGGTCGATCAGGCGAAACATGCTGTCCGGGTTGGAGAAGACCGGCACGCCGCCGGCGTGCAGAAACCGCAGGATCTCCATGCGGTCCAGGGCGTCGGGGGAGTAGCTCGGCGCGATCTTCTTGACGATGATGGCGTCGAGCTCGGTCAGGTCGGCCCCACGGCAGAATACCTTGCCCGTTTCCAGGTCCAGCCGGACCTCGGCCATGTCGATGCACAGGCGAAATCCGGTTTTGCGTTCCAGGGCGTCCAGGAGCCGCAGGGTGGACCACCCCTTGGGGATGCCCACCACGCCGATTCTCTTCATCATATCCTCCATTGGTCAGGCTTGTGTGCAATTAGTAGCAGACCGCGGCCACGGGCAGCCGGAAACCGGCCGGGTCGCCGCCGTGGCCGGCCACCCGCGAGAGCAGGTAGATGCCGCGGGAAAGCATCTGTCTGGAAAAGCGTTCGCTCAGTTCGAACCGGGTCGAGGTGACAAGCGACCGGGCCAGCCCCAGCGCCACCCGGATTTCGAAAGTCGTGTCGCCTTGTTTCGCGGCGAACGACCGGGCGAAGTCGAAGAATTCGACAATGACGGTGTTGAGCACCCGCCGGCGTTCGGCGTCGAAGATCGGCAGGCGGAAATTGGAGATCATAAAGACCGAGACGTCCTGGGCCAGATCGGCGTCGGCCGAACGGTGCAGGTCGATATAATGAATACGGTCGGCGGCCGGGTCGTAGAGGATGTTGTTGCTGTTGTAATCGCCGTGGATATAAACGGTAAAGGGCGCGGACAGCTTCTCCTCCACTTTCTCGGCCGCGGCGATGGCCGCTTCCAGGCGCGGCAGGGGCTGGGCGCCGATGGACCGGGGCGGGGCGTCGAAATTGGGGTGCACGGTAAGCACCTCGCCGAGCCGGGCCCGCAGCTGGGGCATGCATCCGGCCGCGATGGGATCGTGGGAAAGGGTCCTTTGCCAAAGCGCCGCGGCGGTCAGGCACTGGGCGGTCAGCGCCCGTTGCAAAAGCTCCAGGTCGCCGGCCACGGCCAGGTCCTGGATGGTCTGGCCGGGGAGCAGCTCCACCAGCATGGAGCTCGATTTCTTGCCTTCCCGGAAGGCCTCGACTCGGGGCGGCAGCCCGGGCAAGAGCGATTCCCACCGCTCGATGTTGGCCGCTTCCTTGCGCAGCTTGGCCGTGTCGCCGTCCTTGAAGATGACGTCGCGACGGGGCAAGGCCTCGTTTGGGGCATGGTCGGCGATGCGGCCGATGCGGCAGCCCGAGCGCGTGCCCCAGATGGATTCGAATTCCAGTTCGGACAGCGGCAGCTCGTGGCCGCTTTCGGCCAGGATGTCCTTTAAGGCCGTGAACTGGTGAATCTTGAATTTGTCGCCGGTGATGCCGAAAATGGCCGCTTCGCCCACATTTAAGAGCGCATCGCCCATGCGTTCCAGGTAGCGGAAGATAAAAAGGGTGGTGAGAAGGTCGCCGGTCTGGTAGCCGCTGCGCAACTCGTCGCGGATGCGGTCGAACTGTTCCTTGTACAGGCGGTCAAGGTGCAGTTCGCAACGGCATATTTTGAGCGCCGCCGACATGTTGCGTTCGAGTACCGCTTTGGGCATCCAGTCGAAGGCGTGTTTCACTTCATCGAAGAAAGGTTTATAGTCGTAGCGCTTGATGCATTCGGGATCGTCGTAGTGCCTGGTTTGGCGCACGATGTTGACGGCATGGTCGCCCACCCGCTCCAGGTTGTTGCCGATGATGTTGAACGAGCGGATGTAGGCCACTTCCGCCGCGCTCGGCCGTTTTCCCCCATGCAGGGTGGCGAAGCAGGCGTTTTCGATGACGCTTTTGAGGTTGTCGATATAGTCGTCGCGGGCTTCGATCTTGGCGATGGCGCGCTCGTCGTGCCTCTCCACGACGGCCAGGGTCGCCTCGATCTGCCGTTCGACCTCGACCAGGAGGAATTTGAAGTTCGTTTCGATCTCATGCATCGCTGGGGTCCCGGGGCGTAATCAGCAGGGGGGCGTCGAGAACGTCGCATTCGTCTTCCCGCTCCTTCCAGCGAAACGTCATCTTGAGCTTGCGGTCCTCGCCCTTGAGCTTGCCTTCGATGGTCACGGCCACCAGTCCTTTCGGCAAGAGTTCCATGATCTGATCGCCCTGGGTGAGCGTGACGGCCCCTTTGGCGAAGCCGTCCCGCACGGCCTCCAGGTATTCGGCGATGACAGCCGGTTCCTGAAGCCCGTCGTATTTGAAAACCTTGTTGGCCACAGTGCCTCCTTTCGCCCGTTCGCGGCTGCGGGGGCCGCGCGGCATTGGGATGGATACCACCCGATTATGAAGAAAAGATGAAGTCCGGGCCGCAAATTGACGTTGATCGCGCGGGCGCGACTTTTTTTGTCGAACCGGAGACGCCGGAAACACCCAATTGCCACGGGGCGTTGACACAGCCTCCATATCCGCGCGGCTAAACCTTCGCCATTCTTCTTTCTCAACGTCAACCGGAGGTCCGCATGAGCCAGGACGCCATCGATCAATTTATCGAATACCTGCGTGAAAACAAGGACGACCTGATTTTGGTCAGCGGCATGCCGCTCGACGAGTTGATCGAATATGCCGCCCGGCGCGGTTTCTCCTTTACCGCCGAGGAACTCAAGGCCAGGCAGGCGCTCGTGCATCTCGTGGAAGGAACATGACGCGGCGCTAAGCCCGGCGGCAATCGCCCCGGCCGGCCCCGGCCGACCGGCATGTAACGAATGGCAACGCGCGCGGAGCACGGCATGCACATTTTTTCCGGCCTCGACAGCCACACCATCCTTCTCCTGGTGGCATCCCTCGGAATCGCTCTCTCCTTCGAGTTCGTCAACGGCTTTCACGACACGGCCAACGCCGTGGCCACGGTCATCTACACCAAATCCCTGCGCGCCCGCACGGCCGTCGTGCTCTCGGGCCTTTGCAATTTCGTCGGCGTGCACCTGGGCGGCATCGCCGTCGCCTATTCCATCGTCCACCTGCTTCCCGTGGACCTGCTCGTCTCGGTCAATACCAACCTCGGCCTGTCCATGGTCTTTTCGCTCCTGGTCTCGGCCATCCTGTGGAATTTCGGCACCTGGTACCTGGGGCTGCCGGCTTCGAGCTCGCACACGCTGATCGGGGCCATCCTCGGGGTCGGGCTCGCCAACGCGGTGCGCGAGGGAATGCCGTTCGGCTCGGGCGTCAACTGGCACAAGGCCGTGGAGGTGGGGTTGTCGTTGCTCATATCCCCGGTCATGGGCTTTGTCCTGGCCGGAGGACTGCTGCTGTTGTTGCGGCGTTATCTGAAAAACAAGACTCTGCACGAGCCGCCCCGGGGGGACGCGCCGCCGCCGTTCGGCATGCGGCTGGCGCTTATCGTCTCGGGACTCGGGGTCAGCCTGGCCCACGGCTCCAACGACGGCCAGAAGGGCGTGGGGCTGATCATGCTCATCCTTATCGGCATCCTGCCCGGCGTCTACGCCCTGGACGTCGATACGCCGAGCCGGGACGTCCTGGCCGTGCGCGAGGTGGCGGCCCAGTTCACCGATTATTTCAACGCCCATCGCCTGGAGATCGAAAAAGCCTATGCCTCGGGCAAGTACCGGGAGCCGGCCCAAAATTCACCGGCCGCGTCCTGCGGACCACGCGGCGCGGTCACGGCCGCCGAAGCCCTCCAGGTGAGCCTCGCCCAGGCCGACACCCTCGCCGCCCTGCCGGCAGCCGACCGTTGGAACGTCCGGACCAACATCCTGTGCCTCGATGACGCCGCGCGTCTCATGGCTGAGGACGCGTCGCCGGAGCAGCGGGAGAAACTCCGGCAGTGGCGTGAGATATTGCGCCGCCCCACGGAATACGCCCCGGACTGGGTGCTGCTCGCGGTGTCCATGGCCCTCGGCACCGGCACCATGGTCGGCTGGAAACGCATCGTGGTCACCATCGGCGAGAAGATCGGCAAAACCAAGCTGTCCTATGCCCAGGGGGCCGCGGCCCAGGTGGTCGCCATGGCTACCATCGGCCTGGCCGACGGCATGGGACTGCCGGTTTCGACCACCCACGTCCTGTCCTCAGGCGTGGCCGGCACCATGGCCGCCGGAAAAAGCGGCCTGCAGATGAGCACTCTGCGCTCCATCGCCATGGCCTGGGTCTTCACCCTGCCCGCCGCCATGTTCCTCGGCGCCGGCCTGTTTTTCCTGTTCGCCATGCTGGCATGAGGAGAAAGGATAAGAAGAGGGAGAGAAGAAGGTGCGAGAGGGGAAACCCTTTGAAAAGGGTTCTCCCTTCTCGCGCTCTCCCCTTCCTAAATTTTATAATAATATAAAGTGGTAAGTGGTGGTAATTCGTCGCCGGAAAAAGTCTTTGGAAGGGGGCCTGGGGGAGAACCTTTCATCAGGATGGTTTCCCCCCGGCCTCTTCGCCATCCCCCTCCGCCTGAAGGGCCTTGGCGGCCTGGCCCAGCAGGGCCTTGATGGCGGCGAGGGCGTCGGAAGCGGCTTCGTAGTCGGCCTGGCGCAGGTGTGTTTCAAGGCGTCCGGCGGCCTGCCGCGAGGCCTCGGCCCCGACCGCGCCGGCGATGTTTTTGAGCGAATGGGCGGCCAGGGCCGCCTCGTCCCAGTTCTCCTTGTCCAGGCACAGGTCGATCAGGCGCAGCTTGCGCGGATACTGCCGCAGGAAGTCGCGTTGCAGTTCCTGGAGCAGCTCCAGGTCGCCGTCCAGGCGTGAGAGGGCTTGTTGCCTGTCCAGGGCCGGGGGCGCGTCGTCCGTTGGGGGGGGATTGACGTCGGAAGTCGCGGCCTGACGGGAAATCCTGTCCAAGAGGGCGTCCAGGGCATGAAAATCCAACGGCTTGGCGAGGTAATCGTTCATGCCCGCCTCCAGACAGCGTTGTCTGGCGCCGCTTAAAGCGTGGGCGGTCATGGCCACTACCGGCACGTTCCGGTTGACGGGACCGGCTTGGCCCGTCCGCAGCCGGCGGGTCGCCTCCAGGCCGTCCATGCCCGGCATCTCCACATCCATGAGCACCACATCGACCGGGGCGGTTTGAAGGATCGCCAGCGCCTTGTTCCCGTTTTCCGCCACCAGGAAGGCGTGTCCCCGCCTGGACAGGTAGGTGCGCGCCACCTTCACGTTGACCGGGTTGTCCTCCACCAGCAGGATGCGCAGGCTGCGCGGGGCCGCCAGGATAGTCGCCGGGGCCGTTAGGGCGTTCGCCCCGGGTGTGGCGGCCGTTTCGGGCGGCAAGGCCGGGGGAAGGGGCACCACGACGCGAAAGCGGCTGCCCGCGCCGGGCCTGCTTTCGGCGACGATGCAGCCGCCCATGAGCCGCGCCAGTTCGCGGCAGATGGCCAGCCCCAGGCCCGTGCCGCCGTATTGGCGGGTGATGGAGGCGTCGGCCTGGGCGAACATGTCGAAAATGCCTTCGAGCCTTTCGGATTCGATGCCGATGCCCGTGTCCGACACGGTGAAGGCGATGGCCGTTGCGCCGTCCGGTTTGGCTTGCCCCGTGTCCGGTCCGACGATCAGGGATACGCTGCCCTGGTCGGTGAATTTGATGCCGTTGCCGACGAGGTTGAGCAGGATCTGACGCAGGCGCACCGGGTCTCCCGTGACGAAGCGGGGCGTTCGCGGGGCGATGGCCAGGGCCAGGCGCAGCCCCTTGTCTTTCGCCTGGGCGCGCATGGATCGTGTGATTCCGGCCAGGGTGCGGCGCAGGTCGAAGACGTCGCTTGCAAGTTCCAGCTTGCGGGCCTCGATTCTGGAGATGTCGAGGATGTCGTTGATAAGCGCCAGAAGGCTGGCGGCGGATTCGCGGGCGGTTTCCAACGCGTCGCGTTGCTGGTGGGACAGGGGCGTGTCGAGGGTCAGCTCGGTCATGCCGATGACGGCATTGAGCGGCGTGCGGATGTCGTGGCTCATTTTGGCCAGAAAATCGCTTTTGGCCCGGTTGGCCGTTTCCGCCGCCTCCTTGGCGGCACGCAGATCGGCTTCGATGGCCTTGTCCTCGGTGACGTCGCGCACGATGGCGAAATAGCGGCGCGCGTCATCGCCCCGGGACGGATAGCGTTGCAGGCGCAAGGCGGCCGGAAAGACGCTGCCGTCCTTGCGCCGGTACTCTTTTTCGAAAATGCCGGAAAAGCCCTGGGTGTCGACGGCGGTGCGCAGCACCGCCTCTTCGGGCGCCTGCCAGCGCTCCGGCGTGATGTCCAACGTGGTCAGCCCGTTCAGTTCCTCGCGGGAATAGCCGAGCATTTCCCGGAAAGCCGGATTGGACTCCATGATGCGGTTGTCCTTGCCGATCACCACAAAGCCGTCGCGCATGGAGGCGAGCAGTGTCCGGTATTTCGCTTCCGAATCGGAAAGCGCCATCTCGGAATGCCGCAGGGTGGTGATGTCCTGCATCACGCCGATAATGCCGGCCGTAACGCCCGAGGCGTTCTCGAAACTGGATTTGGTCACGAGCTGGTCGTGCCAGGCGCCATCCCTCAGGCGCGCGCGCATTTCGAACTGGATGCTCCGCTGTGGTTCGGTCAGCGCTTCCCGGTCCGTATCTTCGCATTGCCGCGCGATTTCCGGCGCTTGGACCGCCCGGGAGGTCTTGCCCAAAATGGAGGCCAGGGGGTGCACCATGGTTTCGTAGGTCTTGTTGCAGCCGAGATAGCGCCCATCGAGGCTCTTGTAGAATACGGGGGCCGGAATGGCGTCGATGAGTTCCTGGGTGAAGCGGATGCGCTCGCGCAGGCTGGCGGCCATGACGTCCAGGGCCCGGCCCAGTTCCGAAAGTTCGCCGTAGCCCGGTCCGATGTCCAGGCGGCTCGAGAGGTTTCCGCGCGCCATGGCCGTGGCCGTCCGGACAAGCTGCCGGGTGGGCCGCAGCAGGGTGGTGTTGCTGAAGACGAGGGCGGCCAGCAAGGCGAAGGCCAGGGTTACGACGAGAAACCCCAAGTCCCTGAACATGGTCCTTTCGAGGGAGGCGCCGACGCTCCTGACCGGCAGCCCCAGTTGAAGATACAAGGCGTCGCGGCCGTTGGCCATGACCGGGACGATGGCCTCGAAGGAGGCCGCGCCGTCGGGGCCCGGGCCGGTCCGGATCGCTTTTGGCGCGTGCCCGTGCTCGGTCATGATCGTCGCGGCATCGGGCAGTGGACGGCCTATGGGGCGGGAAGCTTCGGGCCAGGCGGCCAGGACATTGCCCTGGCCGTCGAGCAGACAGGCCGTGGCCTCGGGCGGCATGGCCTTGTCGGAAAAGACGCCTGAAAACCAGCTGAGGCGCAGGTTCAGCGTGCATACGCCGATGATTGTGCCGGCCGGGTCGCGTACCGGGCAGGCCAGGGCCAGGCCGGGCAGGCCCGTGCGCTTGCCGGCGGTGAAGCCGCCGATGGCCAATGCCTGGCCGGCCAGTGCCTGGCGCACCCAGGGGCGGTCGCCGTAGTTGATTTCCCGCCCGGTGGGGAGGTTCGAGGCCACGATGGTTCCGCCTGGCGACAGCAGGGAGATGGTGGCGAAATCGGAAAAGAACTCCTTGACCCGGATGAGGAGTCTTTCGGCCGGGATCGGCCGCATGGCGGTGATCTCTGGCAGGGCGGACACGCCTTGGAGGATTTCGCCGGCGTTTTTGAGGACGGAATGCAGGTTGGCCGCGGCGAGTTCCGCGGTGGTCGTAAGGTTCTTCTTGGCCGCTTGGCGCGCCGTGTTGCGTTTCTCCAGCGTCGAGGCGACATGGAGGACGATGGCGGGGAGCAGGGCCAGGAGAACCAGCCAGAAAAGACGCGTGCGCAGACTGTGCATCCGCATCCAGGGCATGGTGATCTCCGGTTGGCAAGTCGGCGCACCGCATAACGGTCAGCCATCTCGGCCGGATTACGAGAGTTCTATGGCAAAAGCAACATAAGCTTCCGGATTCGATCGGCCGTATTGCACCGGGTCAGGCGGCGGGGAGATAGGACCGGCCGAGCTTGAAGCCGCGCCGCTCCAGCGTCTCCGCGATGTATTCGGGCGCGCCCCGGCTCGCCACGTAGGGCACGACGAAACAGCGCTCCGGGGCGGGCGCGTCGCGCATATGCAGCACCGGCCGACCGCCGAGCACCATGCCCACTTTCCGTGGGTCGATGTCGAGCCAGGCCTTGATGACCACGCCATGGGCCAGGAGATGCTCGGCCCGGCGGCGGGTGATGCGCCCGGCCCCGACCACATGGATTTCAGGATGATGGGGGTTGATCCGGGCCAGAAGGCGGGCCAGGTAGCCGGCTTTGATCCGGTGGAAGGCCTCGGGATCGTAGCGGGGATCGGTGCGCGACAGGCGGCCGGGCGGATCGTTCCAGGTCATGAGCGCCTGGGGAATTTTGGCCATGTCCACGCCGGCCTCGAGCCAGCGCAGCCACAGTTCGTAGTCTTCGGGAAAGGCGCCGTCGCGGTAGCCGCCGAAACGGTTCGGCAGCTCGGCCCGAAACATGACCGTGGGATGGGGCAGGGGGGATTCCCGGAAGATGGCCTGCCGGATGGCTTGCGGGGTGCGCACGCTGTTGGCCCACTCGATGTGGGCGAGATAGCCCGCGGCCGCGTCCGGGTCGCCGCCGAAGGCGGCCAGGCAGGAGACCAGACCGATCTCGGGATGCGCGTCGAGATAGCCGGCCTGGAGCTCCAGGCGGCGGGGATGGCAGACGTCGTCGGCGTCCATGCGGGCGATGTAGCGCCCCCGGGCGGCGGCCAAGCCGGTGTTGAGGGCGGCGGCAATGCCGTCATGGGGGCGGTCGAGGACCCTGAGCCGCGCGTCGCGCCCGGCGGCGGCGCGAAGGACCCTCAGGGTTGCCCCGCCGTCGTCGGAGCCGTCATCGACCGCCACCAGCTCGAAATCGGCAAGCGTCTGCGCGGCCAGGCTGGCCAGGGCCCTGGGCAGGGTGTCGGCCGTGTTTCGCACCGGCAGCACCACGGAAATCATGGGGAATTTCTAGCGAGCCCGCGACGCGAGGGCAAGCGCCAACCCGAATCGGTTTGCGATATTCCCGCTCGCCGCCATTGATCTGTCAAATGTCCTTTGCTAGATTTCCCGAATCCTACCGGGGAGACACCGCATTCCATGTCCGACCCGCGTATTTTGTTCGCCTCAGACAACGCCGCCTTGGCCGCCAGTCTCGTTGGTCATTGCAGTGCTGCCTCCGGCCTGCGGGCCATCCGCACCGACAACGCCGCCGCCGCCGCTGCCGCCCTGGCCGAAACGGCCACGCAGGACATCGTGCTGTGTGTTGTGGATATGGCTTTGCCCCAGGCCGAGGTGGAGCGTCTGGCCGCTGCTTCGGCAAACGCCCGCGTCCCCTGGCTGGCCGTGGGCGACCGCTATACGTCCGATTTGCGCAAGCGGGCCGAAACCCTCGACGCCATTGATTACGTGGTGGCCGATGCCGAGGATTGCCAGGCCGTGGCCCGGTTCGCCGAGCGTCTGCTGCGCAACCGGCCCGTGCGCATCCTGGTGGTGGAGGACTCGGGCTTCATGCGGGCCCATCTGCGCCGCCAGCTGCGGCGCTACCAGTTCCGGGTGCATATGGCCGCCACTCCGGGCATGGGCATGCGGATTCTGGAGCAGCGTCCCGACATCATGGCCGTGATCATCGATTACGACATGCCGGATCAAAACGGGGTGGAGCTGACCCGCAGCATCCGGCGGCAGTTCCGCCATCGGGAAATCTGCCTCATCGGCATTTCGGGCAAGGCCCCCCGGTCCATCTCAGCGGAATTCCTCAAGAACGGCGGCGACGATTACCTGCACAAGCCCTTCGAGCGCGAGGAACTCTACAGCCGGGTGCTCCACGGCGTGGTGGCTGTGGAGCGCATACTGGAAATCAAGCGGCTGGAGCGGCTGCGGCGCATGTTCTTGTCCATGCTGGCCCATGACCTCAAAAGCCCGGCCGGCGGCATCGTGGGCGCGGCCAACCTCATCCTGGACGGCATCTGCGGCCAGGTGGGCGGCGAAGTGCGGGAGATGGCCGCCGTCATCAGCCAGGCCGGCCGGCGACTGTGCACGCTCGCTTCCAACATGCAGGACCTCACCCGCCTGGAAACCGGCCGTCTGGAGCCGGTATTGGCCTCCACCTGCCTGGATTCCCTGATCCTGGAGCGGGTTCGTCTGGCCGAGGCCACCGCCTCGGGCAAGGGCATCCGGCTCGAGGTCACGACCCGTCCCTTGCCCCCCATGGAAATCGACGCCGATCTGGTGGCCCGGCTGCTGGACAATGTGCTGTCCAACGCGGTCAAGTTCTCGCCGCTGCGTTCCGTCGTGCGCGTGGAGATGGATGCGGCGTCCCAGGAGGCTGTGGTGCGGGTGCGCGACCAGGGCCCGGGCATCCAGCCGGAGGAGCGCGCCCGGCTGTTCAAACCTTTCGAACGGCTTTCGGCCAAGCCCACGGCCGGAGAGAAAAGCCTGGGCCTGGGATTGGCCATCGCCGAGGGCATCGTCGCCGCCCATGGCGGCCGCATCTGGGTGGAAAGCACGCCTGGGCAGGGCGCGAGCTTCTGCTTCGCCCTGCCCATTGGCAAAGGGGCCGATCAGTCGTCCGTGTGCATCTGCGAATAGACGTATTCCCGCACCGTTTGCACCCACGGCCGGGGCACGCGGCCGATGGCTTCGGCCAGCTTGGCGTTGCTGAGCACCGAATAACGCGGGCGGTAGGCCTTTTGCGGGTATTCCGAGGACGGAATGGACACCACCCGGCACGACAGCCCGGCGGCGGCCACGGCCTCGGCCGCCAGCTCGCACCAACTGCCGTGTCCCGTTCCCACGGCGTGGAAAATCCCCACCGGGTTTTTAAGAGCCAGATCCGCCGACCAGCCGGCCAGATCCACGGTATAGGTGGGTGAGCCGACCTGGTCCCCCACGACCCGCAGTTCCTCACGATCCTTGGCCAGGTTCAACATGGTGGCCACGAAGTTCTTCTTGCCCGGGCCGAACAGCCAGGCCGTGCGCAGAATCTGGTATTGCAGCAGCCCCGACTCCAGGATGGCCTTTTCGCCCGCCAGCTTGCTCGCGCCGTAGACCGAGCGGGGGCCGGTGGCGTCCTCCTCGGTATACGGCGCGTCCGCGTCGCCGCTGAAAACGAAATCGGTGCTGTACTGCACGAGCATGACCTTGGCCGCGCGGCAACATTTGGCCAGCAGGGCGGGCAGGTCCCGGTTGAGGCGGTAGGCCCCGGGAACGTCGTCCTCGGCCGCGTCCACGGCCGTGTAGGCCACGGTGTTGAACAGGTGCGTGGCGCCGAAATCGGCCAGCGCCCGTTCCACGGCCGCCGCGTCGAAGGGATCCAGCTCGCTACGGGTGGTGGGCAGCACGGCAAAACCCGCGTCCGCCAGGGCCTTCGTGAGCGGCCGACCGAGCAGGCCCGTCTTGCCGCCCAGGACAATGGCCCGCCCGGTCTCGCTATTTTCGGTCATGCCCGTCCTCCGTACCATTTGTCCATGAACTGGCGATAGGCGCCGCTTTGCACGCTTTTCAGCCATTCCCCGTTTTGGCGGTACCAGTCCACAGTGGCCGCGATGCCGCGCGTGAAATCGTACTCGGGCGCAAAGCCCAGTTCCCGCGCCGCCTTGGTGAAGTCCATGGCGTAGCGGCGGTCATGGCCGGGGCGGTCGGTGACGAAGCGGATGAGGCTTTCGGGCTTGCCCAGGGCGGCTAGAATGGTCCGCACCACCTCGATGTTGGGCTTTTCCGCGTCGCCGCCGAAGTTGTAGACCTCGCCGGCCCGTCCCTTGATGAGGGCCAGCTCCACGCCCCGGCAATGGTCCGTGACGTAGATCCAGTCGCGCACGTTTTTCCCGTCGCCGTAGACAGGCAGCGGTTCGTCGGCCATGGCCCGGGAGAACATCAGGGGAATGAGCTTTTCCGGAAACTGGAACGGGCCGTAGTTGTTGGAGCAGCGGGTGATCACCGTGTCCATGCCGTAGGTCTCGTGGGCCGCGCGCACCAGCATGTCCGCCCCGGCCTTGCTGGCCGAGTAGGGGCTGTTGGGGGCAAGGGGCGTATCCTCGGAGAATTTCCCGTCCGGGCCGAGCGTGCCGTAGACCTCGTCGGTGGAGACGTGGACGAAACGCTTGATGCCGAAAAGCCGGGCCGCGTCGAGCAGGCTCTGGGTGCCGGCCACGTTGGTGCGGATAAAGGGCGAGGCGTCGGTTATGGAGCGGTCCACGTGGGTTTCGGCCGCGAAGTTGACCACGGCCTCGATCCGGTGCTCCTCGAACAGGTACAGCGCCAGCTCGCTGTTGGCGATGTCGCCCCGGGCAAAGAAATAGCGGGAGCCGCCATGGGCCGCCTCGATGTCGGACAGGCTTTGGCGGTTGCCGGCATAGGTCAGGGCGTCGAGATTGACGATGGTCAGATCGTCATGGCGGTCCAGCATGTCGCGGATGAAGTTGGAGCCGATAAAGCCGCATCCGCCGGTCACGAGCAGTCGCATCGATGTTTTGTCCTTTTATAATAAGGTGTTGTCGTTTCTCGGGCACGTTGCCCGAGGACTTTTTTACCCGATTCTCAAAAAAAGTCTTGCCAAATAGGGGCGGTCAGCATACTTTTTTCGACGGGCGATTAACTCAGCGGTTAGAGTGCCATCTTCACACGGTGGAAGTCCGGGGTTCAAATCCCCGATCGCCCACCACCGAAAGGAAACGAAACGCCTCGCAACGCGAGGCGTTTTTATTTGGGAAAAGGGGTTGCGTTTCACTGGACGCCACGAGCCTTGTACTCCTGGATCTTCCGGTAATCGTCCGCGATCTTGGCCCGATAGTCCTCGATCTCATGGACGTAATACTGCTTGAGGATGCGGATTTCCTCGCGGCGCTTGATCGAAGCCGGGTCGTTGCCCACGACCGTCCGCAGTTCGTTGCCATAGCTGGTCAGGATTTTTTCGTTCTCGGCAATGGCGTTGCGGGCCGTCTCGATGGAACGCATGAGATCGGCCGGCCCCGGCGGGGCCGCCGGACAGACGCCGGCCGCGCCTGTCAGCACGGCAAAAGCAAGCACGAAGGCGCACACGGTCCTCGGCATCTCGATCCCCCCGTCGGCAACGGCGACGTCCCCATATACCCGCAATCCCCCGGCTTGACAAACAATCGCGTCTGGCGTTCCATCCCGAAATTTCTCGACATCCGCCACAACGACAAAGGAAGTTCTTTATGGATATGCAGTGGTTCGTCGAACGTGACGCTTTGGCCGCCCATCTCGGCATCCGACTCCTCGACGCCGAACCCGGCTATGCGAAAGCGGCCATGGATCTGACCGACAACCTTAAAAACGGCGCGGGGATCGCCCACGGCGGAGCCATCTTCTCCCTGGCCGACCTAGCCCTTGCCGTCGCCTCCAACAGCTACGGCAAGCTGTGTCTGGCCGTTTCCGCCACCATCTCCTACATCAAACCCGGCATCGGCAAGACCCTTTACGCCGAAGCCCGCGAAGTCTCTTGCGGCAACAAAATGGCCACCTACGCCATCACCATCACCAACGACGCCGACGAGGCCATCGCCGCCTTCCAGGGCACCGTCTACCGCAAGAACACGCCCTACACCAAGGAGACGGCGTGATCGAAGTCGTTCTCTACGAACCGGAAATACCCCAGAATACCGGCAGCGTCGCCAGACTCTGCGCCGCCGCCAAAACCCCCCTGCACCTCATCAAACCACTGGGGTTCTCCCTCGAAGACCGCTACCTCAAACGAGCCGGCCTCGACTACTGGCCCTACGTCGATCTCACCGTTTGGGACCGCTTTGACGACTACCTGGCCGCAAGGCCCCGCAACCGCCTCGTCGCCACCACCGCCGGCAACCGCGGCCACACCGCCGTCCCCTACCATACCCTGGCCTACACCCCGAACGATTCCCTTATCTTCGGTACCGAAAGCCGGGGATTGCCCGAATCGCTTCTCGACGCCGCTTCCATCCGCCTGCGTATCCCCATCTGGGGCCACGTGCGCAGCCTCAACCTCGCCAACGCGGCCTCGATCGTGCTCTATGAGGCGCTTCGGAGCGTCGGCGAACTGGATGGCAAATAGGGAAGGGAGTAGGCGAAGAAGAAGGAGGGCGGGGCTCCGCCCCGCACCCCCGCCGGGGGACTTGATGTCCCCCGGACCCCCCTTTCCGGGTTGGGTTGGTGAGGTGGGAGTTTGGTTGGGCTGGGTGATGTTGGTTGGTGTTGTTGAGCGGTGGGACGCCGCATGTTCGTTGCCGCAATCGGCCCGGCGGCACGAGGCGCGTAAGCGCCTCGACGCCGGACACGATTGCGGCAACAACCGCGCCAGCGGCGAAGCGCCGCATTTTAAGACAAGCTGTTTCTCTGAATGTCGCCCCTTTGGGGCGACCGGCGTGGTGGAGGCGGAATTTGCTTGGGACGAGCTTGTCGCGGAGCGACATGCACCGTCCCGACAAATTCCGCCTCCATCTTCTCCACTCTCCGCCCTCCCGCCAACCCGCGAAACCTCCGCTCGGCCAGAGCCGAATCGGGGGGACCGGGGGGCCCGTGGCCCCTCGGCGGGGGTGTGGGGGCAGAGCCCCCGCCTCTCCGTCTTCGTCTTCGGCTTCGCCCTCGCTATTGCCGCAACGTGTCGGCCACGTCCTTGGCGAACTTCTCCACGAGTTTGCTTTGGGCGGCGGCGAGGTCGGCGTAGCCCGGGCCTGTGGCGGCTTCCTGGTATTCGACGGAGCGCCAGGCGAGGTTGTTGCCGTCGCCGTCGACCACGGACCAGCTGGCGCGCAGGGTGGCGTTTTGGCCGAGGCTGCCGTCGAAGCGGGCGACCTGGATGACGATCTGCTTATCCGGGTGTCCGCCCACGGGCCAGGGGTAGGTGACGAGGGGCTTGGCGCAGATGAGCGCGCCGAGGTTTTCGGCCAGGGCGCGCTGGAAGTTGTCGCGAAGTGGTTCTGCCCACTGGTCGAATTCGGCCAGGTGCATCTGGTTGGGGCCCAGACGCGTGACGATCTGGGACCGGTCGAGGTAGGCCGGAAAATCCACCGGGCCGATGCCGATGGACTGGCAGGGGCCGTCCGGTGCCGCGACATTTTCCTTGGCGGCGGTGCTTAAGGAAAAGAAGTGGGTGGGCGCGGACTTGCCGCAGCCGGTGAGGAGCGGCAGGCAGCAGGCGGCGGCTGCCACGACGGCGGCGATGGTACGGGGGCGACGTCTCATCTGCGGGGTCCTCCCTTGCCCTGGATCAGGGCTTCGGGGTGGCGTTCGAGGAAATTGGCCAGTTCACGGATGGCCCGGGCGGCTCCGGCGATTTCGGACAGTGACCGGTTGAGGTCCGTGACGGTCGGCGAGTTGGAGTTGATGACTTTCTGGAAGTTGCCGATGGCGGCGCGTCCGTCCTTGAGGGTCGCGTCCAGGGATTTGATCGCGCCGCTGGCCGACGTGCTCAGGCCCTCGCTGCGGCGGTCGAGGTTTTTGGCCAGGTCGGAGTAGTTCTGGAGGGCCTGGTCGAGTTTCTGGGCGAGCGGTCCCACCTTGCTGCGGATTTCGACCAGGATGTCGCCGCCGTTGGTGAGGGCGGTGTCGATCTTGCCGGGGATGGCTTTGACTTCAGGCGAGTTGATGAGCTGTTCGAAGCCGGAAACCGCGCTGATGAGCCGGTTGACCAGTTCCTCGAGGGGCAGGCGCTTGATGGTTTCGGTCAGCTTTTCGAAGGTCGAGGGCACGGTGGGGATTTCGGGCAGCTTGGTGTTGCCGACCAGGCGCACGGGGGTATCGGGCATGAGGTCCAGGGAGACGGCGAGCTGCCCGGTGACGAAGCTTTGGGTGACAAGCTGGGCGCGCAGGCCTTTGTCGATCAGCTGGGTGAGCAGCGTTTCCGATCCTTCGTCGCGCGCCTGGGCCAGATTTTGGAGACCCTTCTGTATGCCCTTGTCGTGGATGATCTTGATCTTGCCGCCCATGATTTCCACCACCACGGGGATGAAGAAGTGGAGCTTGCTGGGGTCGGCCTCGATGCTGATCTCGGTGACCGAGCCGATGGGCACGCCCCTGAAAAGGACCGGCGCGCCGACTTCCAGTCCGCTGACGGAATTGGGGAAGAACATGATGCAGCGGTATTTCTGCGTGAAAAACATGCCCGAGCCCAGGGCCACGATGGCCCCGAGGGCCAGGGCCAGGGCGCCGAGGACGAACAGGCCGATCAGGGGTTTGTTGGCTTTGGCGCTCATGGGGAATGCCTTTTTGTGTTCCGGCCGCCGGACCGCTATTCCTGGCCCCGGGTGAGGAAGTGGCGCAGGTTGGGATCGGTGGTATGGGCCAGGAGTCCCTTGGGGTCACCGCTGGCGCTCATGGTCCGGGTTTCGACGTTTAAGAAGACGGAATTGTTGCCGATGGCGAAAATGCTGGCCAGCTCGTGGGTGACGACCACGAAGGTGGCGCGCAGGCTGTCGCGCAGTTCCAGGATGAGTTCGTCGAGCAGGTGGGCGCTGACCGGGTCGAGGCCGGCCGAGGGCTCGTCGAAAAAGAGGATGTCCGGGTCGAGGGCCATGGCCCTGGCCAGCCCCGCCCGTTTACACATGCCGCCGCTTATTTCCGAGGGATAGAAGTCCTCGAATCCGGCCAGCCCGACCAAGGCGAGCTTCAAGGAAGCCAGCTCGCGGATCTCTTTGGGCTTGAGCCTGGTGTATTGGGAGAGGGGCAGGCTGATGTTCTCGGCGAGCGTCATGGAGCTGAAAAGCGCGCCGGATTGGTAGAGAATGCCGGTGCGGCGCAAGATGGCGTCACGCTCCTCGGACGGGGCGTCCCAGAGGCTGCCTTCGCGGTAGAACACCTTGCCCACGGCCGGTTCCTTGAGCCCGACCAGCACGCGCAGGAGCGTCGATTTGCCGCAGCCACTGCCGCCCATGATGATGAAGATGTCGCCCCTGTTCACCGTGAAATTGAGATCGCGCATGATGACGAAATCGCCGTAGGCCAGGGTCAGGTTTTCGACGCGGATGGCCGGCGTTTCGGCGGCTGTTGGAGCCTTGGCGGCGGTGGTGGCGGTTGCGGTCGCGTCCATGGGGCCTCACACGCCGATGATGTTGCAGGCCACGGTGATGATCGCCGTGGCGATGATGATGGCCAGGATGCTCGTGACCACGGCGGCGGTGGTGGCCTGTCCGACGGCCAGGGCGCTTCGGCCGCAACGCATGCCCCGGTAGCAGCCGGCCATGGCCACCAGCACGCCGAAGACCGTGCTATGGACGAGCCCGATCCAGAAATTCGCCAGGGGCACGGACTGCCAGGTGTGGGTCAGGTACTGGATGGGATTGATCTTGAGCATGAACACCCCGACGATAAAGCCGCCGAGGATGCCCATGATATCGGCGTAGATGCACAAAAGGGGCATCATGAGCACCAGCGCGATCATGCGCGGCAGGACCAGGAACTGGGTCGGCGAGAAGCCGAAGGTGCGCAGGGCGTCGATTTCCTCGTTGACCTGCATGGTGCCCAATTCGGCGGCGTAGGCCGCGCCGGTGCGGCCGGCCATGATGATGCCGGTCATGATCGCGCCCATGACCCGGACCATGGCGATGCCGACGATGGTGGAGACGTAGATCTGGGCTCCGAACTGGGACAGCTGGATGGCTCCGACGAAGGCCAGGATGAGCCCGACGAGGAGGCTTATGAGCGAGACGATGGGCAGCGCCTCGACGCCGGCCTGGTAGATGAGCGCGAAAAGATTCGAACGCTGGAATACGGCCCTGCCGCCGGCCAGGGCCAGGCAGGCCAGGGTGACGTCGCCGACGAAGTCCAGCAGGTTGTGCACGCCCTGCCATGCGCCGAAGGCCATGTCGGCCACGCGCGTGAGAAACGGGGTGCTGGCCTCTTTGCGGGCCGCGCCCTGCCGTTCGGGCACTTTTTCGGCCAGTTCCAGCAGGCTTTTCGCGCCAGCCGGCAAACCGGACAAATCGGGTGTCACGCCATGGGCTTTGGCCAGGGCCAGAATGGCGCGACATTGAGTCAGAAAGCGGCTGTCCCAGTCGGTGACCTTGGCGCTTTCGAAAGCCAGCGTCTTGGGAGCGGGGGATTTGCCCAGGGCCGCCCGGATCGGGGACAGATCCGGGGAGGGCCTGTCGATGCGCCATGTTCCGGAGAAGGTCAGGGTGAGCACGCCGTCAGACTCGGCCATGGCGCAGGCCGGAGCATCGGGGAGAGAGCGGGATTGGGGAGAATGTATCATGACAGGCGCGCCGTATATGGGCCTCTGTTTCCTGGCCCGGTCTAAATCCAATGGAAACAGGGAACTGTCAAGCGACAACGTGGTGTCGGACGCATCGCGTTCGGTTCCGATGGCTTTTGGAAACCCCGGTGAAACGGCGCGCCGCCTTGCTCCGGCGGCGCGCTGTGAACCCTACGCAAGGAGTTTTACGGGCGTTATTTTTGTGCGGGATACTGGCGCAGGCATTCCTGGTCGCACAGGTCGCTGCCGCGATCGAGCATATACCCGCAATCCTGCATATCATAGCCCTGGAAGTAGAGGTGGTTGTAAACCTGGTTGCAGGCCGTGCGGCAGGCCCCGGCCGTGGCGTACTTTTGCGAAATGACATTGTCGAACTGCTGGCAGATGTTCATGTCGGAACCGCAGGGATCCGGGCCGGGGGGCGTGATGCAGTTGCCGTAGAACATGGAAGGCGAGGCGGGTTTGAGCGGGGCGCAGCCGGCAGCGAGTCCCAGCAAAGCCGTTGCGGCCAGGAACACGAAGAGAATACGGCGTGACATGGCTTCCTCCGTTGATGATGGGTGCGGGATATCTGAAGACGACATGATAAGCCTAGCATGGTCCGGCGGCAAAAAGCCAGCCCGACGTTGCATTGCCCGCGAATTCTAGCGACCGGTCAACAGACGGAAGATGGTGGGACCGTAAAGCATCTGCACCATGGCCCCGAAACAGAGAAACGGCCCGAAAGGAATGGGCATGGATCTTTCCCGGCCTCGGCCCAGGATGAAAAACGGACTGGCCGCAAGCGCCGCCACGGAACCGATGAGCACCGCGTAAGGCAGCCCGAGCACGCCGACCACGCCGCCGATGGAAAGCATGAGTTTGACGTCGCCCCCGCCGAGACCGTCCACGCCCTTGGCCAGCCGGTAGCCGGCGGCAAGGAGCCAGAAGACGCCAAATCCCGCCGCCGCGCCGATAAGCGCCGGCCAGAGCCCGATGCCGGGATGCAGGATGCCCATGGCGATGCCGAGGACGGCCGCCGGGTAGGTCAGGACGTCCGGCAGCAGGTAGACTTGCAAATCGATGCCCGAGGCCACGATGTACAGCCCGCCCAGGGCCAGGCAGCCGAGAAACCACCAGCCGGGACCGAAGGCCAGAGCCGCAAGGATGGCCCAGACCGCCGAGGCCAGTTCGATCAGCGGATAGAGGGGGGAAATGCGTTCCCCGCAGGAGGCGCAGCGCCCCCGCAGCAACAGGTAGCTGACAAGGGGCAACAATTCCCACCAGCGCAGCCTGTGGCCGCAGCGCGGACAGTGCGACGGCGGCCGGACAATGGATGTGCCGGCGATGCCCCGCGACACGCACACCGAATAAAAGCTGCCGAGCACAAGGCCCAGCACCCCGGCGGCTGTGGGGAAGAGGTAAGGGAAAAAAAGCATAGGCATGAAGGTGCGAGAGGGGAAACCCTTTAAAAAGTGCAGTAGCCCCTCTTGCGCTCTCCCCTTCCTAAATTTTTTATCGTTACACGTGTCGGACGGATAACATCATGCTATTATTAAAAGTCTTTGGAAAGGGGGCCTGGGGGGAAACTTTTCTTCAGAAAAGTTTCCCCCCAGTTTTTTTGTCTTGCCCGCCCGCCCGCGTCAAGGCGGCTATTGGAAAAGCTTTTCCACGGCCGGGTCGGCGGGATATCGCTCGTCCAGGGAGATGACCGAGGTCTTGTAGGTCTGGCCGGGTTTCCAGGCGAAGTCCGGGGCGCCGGGCAGGGCGAACAGATCCAGGCGGTTGATGGTCTTGCCCTTGATGTAGGTCCGGGCCCACAGGGTCTTGCCGTCGGCCGAGGGTTGCCCGGCGTTGCCGGCGTTGGGGCCGCTGCCGAGCAGGATGTCCAGGACCCCGGGATGGGCCTCAAGAAAGGCTTTTTCGTCGCCCATGCCCAGGCCGCTTATGCCGATGACGAGCCGGGCCTTACCCCGAAGCGCCTTGGCCGCCTGGGCCACGGCGTCGCCGAGGGCGGCCGGGGCCGGTTTCTTCGGGTCGGGCGAGGGCGGGAAAAAGACGATGCCGACCGTGTCCCCGCCAAGGGGCACCAGCTTGGTTTGGGGCGCGGTGCCAAGGACGGTGAAGGCGGCGGGCAGAGGCGCTCCGGCCTCTTTGAGAAAAGCCGCTTCTTCCGGGGTAAGCGCTCCGGCGTCGTAGCCCATCATATCCAGGGCCTTGACCATGCCGGGCATCTTTCGCGGATCGGGTTTGGCTTCCAGGGCGTAGTCGGGAAGCACTTCGAAGGGGCATGCCAGAAGCAACAGCCGGTCATGGAGCGACGGGGCGTTGCGCAGGGTCTTGATGAAGGCGGCCCGCCGGGCCAGCCCGCCGATGAGCCTGCCGCCTCAGGAGGGGCACGGCGCGACGTTGCCGTAGGTATTGCCGGTAAAAAGGATGGTGAGCACGGGATCGGCCGCCCGCGCGGACGGGACGGCGAGGGCACAAAGCAGGAGCATGGCGGCCGGGAGGGCGCGCAATATTTTTTGCAGCACGGGAAAAAAACCTTTTGAGACGGTGTGCGGGCAGTCGGATCAGAACAACTTTTCGATGGCCTCGTCCTGGGGAAAGGCCGCATCCAGGGGCTGGACCTTGGCCATGAAGTTGTCGCCGACCTTCCAGGTGAAGCCGGACGCGCCGGGCAGCGCGAAGAGGTCCAGGCGGTTGATGGTCTTGCCTTTGATGTAGGCCCGGGTCCACAGCGTCTTGCCGTTTTTCGAGGTCCGGGAGGGAAAGCCCGAGCCGCCGCCGCTGCCGAGCAGCACGTCCACCGCGCCCACGCGGGTATTGATGAACGCCTCCTCGTCGATGGCCCCCCAGGGGCTGATGCCGACGACCAGGGCGGTCTTGCCGCGCAGGCCGGATGCGGCCTTGGCCACGGCGTCCATCAGCTTGTCCGGCACAGGGGCGCTCACGTCGGCGGGCATGGGGAAAAAGACCAGTCCCACGGCCTTGCCGCCGATGGTCATGATCCGCGTGGTCGGTTCCTGGCCGAGGATGACGGCATCCTTGGGCACGGCGGCCTTGTGTTCGGTGAGGACCTTTACTTCGGCCGGAGTCACGGCCAGGACGTCATAGCCCAGGCGTTCATGGGCCTTGGCCACGGCCGGGAGCTTTTCGGGCTCGGGCGGCGCGGCCGAGACTTCGGGCAGAAATTCCCAGGCTCCGGCCACGACCAGGGTCTTGCCGGCCGTGGGCGGCTGGGTGCGCAGGTTGCGGATATAGGTCGCGCGCCGGGCCAGGCCGCCGAGTTTTTCGGGGCCGCAGGTGGGGCAGGGATCGTAGTAGCCGTAGGTATTGCCGGAAAACAGGATGGTCAGCACGGGATCGGCGGCGAAAGCCGGCCGGATCGCCAGGACCATGAAGCCCAGACCCAGGAGAAAAACGCGCAATGCTCGCATGGGACGCCTATTTATTCAGATATTCCTTGAGTTCCTTGCCGGGGCGGAAAAAGGGGAGCTTTTTCGGAGCCACGGTGACCACGTCGCCGGATTTGGGGTTGCGGCCGGTGTAGCCTTTGTAGCCCTTGATCTTGAAGCTGCCAAACCCGCGGATTTCCACGCGGTCTTCGTTGATCAGCGCCTGCTTGACGGAATCGACGAAGGCATTGACGATGTCCGCCGCCTCATCGATGTGGAGGTCCTTGGTTTCGGCCAGGGTTTTGATGAGTTCGCTTTTGTTCATCGCGGTGTCCTCGCGCTGTTGACGGTTGGCCGGGCACCGCCGGAAGCTGGCGGTCGAGCAATCGTCCATCTATTTCATACCATTGCCGAAAAATAGCGACGTTCGTCAAGGCCTACTTCGGCGGCCGGGGAAGTTTTCCCAGCACCGGCAGGGTTTGCAGCGCCTCCTCCCGAGCCTGTCGAATACGGTGCAGCTTGACGGCTCCTGCCAAAATATCCTGTGCCGCCGGACACTTGGGAGCGTGGCGCAACAGCGGGATCTGACGGCGCACGGCGTCCGGCAGGGTCGGGTCGGCGCGGACGCCGCCGAGCAGTTCCGGCGTAAATCCCAGAAAATGCTGGCATGCCGAAGCCAGACGGTTGTAGGTGGCCTTGGTGTCGGCGGCGCCGCTCACCTGGTTGACCAGCACATGGAAGTCGGAAATCCCGTATTGGGAATGGAGCACCTTGATGACCGCGTAGGAGTCGGTCAGGGATGTCGGTTCGGGCGTGACCACCAGCACGTGGAGATGGCTCATGGCGGCCACGGACAGGACGGTCTGGGAGATGCCGGCTCCGAGGTCGAGCATGAGGTAATCGTAGTTGCTGAACGCATTGTTGAGCTTGTGGAAAAGGATTTCGCGCATGTCGTCGTCCATTTCCAGCAGTTCGGGCACGCCGCTGGCCGCCGGCAGAAAGTCGAAGCCGCCTTCCTCCACGGACAGCATGACCTCCTCGGCATTGACTTCGGGCCGGAAGAGGTCTTGCAGGTTTTTTTCCGGCGACAGGCCGAGCAGCACGTCCACATTGGCCAGCCCCACATCGAAGTCCATGAGCAGCACCTTGTGACCGGCGCGAAACAGGGCATAGCTCAGGTTGAGGGCGAGATTGGTTTTTCCCACGCCTCCCTTGCCGCTGAGAATCGCCACGGACAGGGAGCTCCTGGGATTTATGGCTTGGGACATATGCCGTCTTATCCTTTGGTTAATCCGGTGAAAAGAAAGCGTTTTTCGTCCGCGCGCACAAGCGTTTTCTCCGGTGGTCCGGTCAAGTCGGCAATGGGCGCGGCCATGACCCGGTCCTTGCCCGCGGTCTTGGCCTGGTACAGGGCCGTGTCGGCCAGGGCGTAGAGCTTTTCCCGGGTCGTGGGGATTTTGCCTTTGGTGATGGCCAGTCCGGCGGAGATGGTGATATGAAGCGGCGTGGACACCCCGTCGCAGAGAATCGTCATGGACCGGACCGCGGCCAGGACGCGGCTGACGACCATTTCCGCCCGCACCAGTCCCACGCTCGGCAAAATCAGGGCGAACTCCTCGCCGCCGATGCGGGCGGCATAGTCGTAGGCGCGCTTCTCGGCCAAGAGCATGGCCCCGAGATCCTCGAGCACCTTGTCGCCGCAGGGATGGCCGTAGGTGTCGTTGACCGCCTTGAAATCGTCGACGTCGAGCAGCACCAGGGCCAGGGACTGGCCGGCCCGGTAGGCCCGGACGAGTTCGGCGGACAGGATGCGCTCGAAAGCCCCCCGGTTGTACAGCTTGGTCAGGGGATCGTGCTCGGAGAGAAAAACCAGATCGTTGAGCGTTTCCTGGATGCGCGCGAGAAAGGGCAGGGGGTCGGCGTGCAGGGGCAGGGCCAGCCAGTCCCGGAAATCCCGTTGATGGCTGATGGCTTCCCAGTCGACCAGACGCAGGCCCGAGCACAGGCGCATGATGATCATGCCCTCTTCGCCGGACTGTGAGGAGGGATTATCCAGGTCGGCCAGCATGCTGCGCAGCGTGTCCAGCTCCGCAAGCAGCGCCTCTCGGGTGGCGGACGGCAGATGGCCGTTTTCAGGATTCATTGCCGGCCCGCAGCAGATAGCCGCGTATGAACTTGTCCAGATCGCCGTCGAGCACCGCCTCGACGTCGCCCGCGTCCACGCCTGTACGGTGGTCCTTGACCAGTCTGTAGGGCTGCATGGTGTAGGTCCTTATTTGCGAGCCGAAGCCGATGGCGTTTTTCGACTCGTAGCTTTCCTGCTTTTCGGCCTGGAGTTTTTTGAGCTCCAGGTCGTAGAGCCGGGCCTTGAGGACTTTCATGGCCGTTTCGCGGTTGCGGTGCTGCGACTTTTCGTTTTGGCACTGCACCACGATGCCTGTGGGCAGGTGGGTGATGCGGATGGCCGAGGAAGTTTTGTTGACGTGCTGTCCGCCCGGGCCCGAGGCCCGAAACACGTCGATGCGCAGGTCGTCTTCCTTGATGTCGATGTCGATGTCCACGCCCGCGTCGGGATAGACGTCCACCGAGGCGAACGAGGTGTGGCGACGGCCGGAGGAGTCGAAGGGCGAGATGCGGATGAGCCGGTGGATGCCCTTTTCGGCGGCCAGCATGCCGTAGGCGTAGGGGCCGGAGAACTGGAGGGTGACGCTTTTGAGGCCGGCCTCGTCGCCGGGGAGGTAGTCGAGGATCTTGACGCCGAATTCTTTGCGTTCGGCCCAGCGGCGGTACATGCGAAGGAGCATCTCGGCCCAGTCCTGGGCCTCGGTGCCGCCGGCCCCTGGGTGGATTTCCAGGATGGCGTCGACGTTGTCCTCGGACCGGAAAAAAGCGGCCAGCTCGGCGTCGGCCAGTTCGCCGTCAAGCGTGGCGATCTGTTCGGCCAGGGCGTCGAGAACCTCGGGGCTGCCGTCGTCTTTGGCCAGCGAAAGCCACTCGTCGAGGTCGGTCCTGGCGGCCAGCAGCTTTTCGCCGTCTTCGATGCGCGAGGTCAACATGCTTTTTTCCCGCAACACGGGGGTCAGAAGCTCGGGGGCGTCCCAGGCTCCGGGTTTGGCCAGTTCGGCTTCGATGGCCGCCAGACGGGATTTCGTCTGTTCCAGGTCAAAGACGCCTCCAGAATTCGTCGAATTTTTCGAGAAGCTCCGTGCTCGTCGTGCGCAGTTCCGAATATTGCAGCATGAAAGGGTGGCTCGCTTACAGGCTTGTGCCGCGGGGAGAAACGGCATCGCGGCGTTTGGGGGAAACAAGGGCGACCAGACACAGCGCCAGGAAAGCTCCCGGCACGGCAAAAGTCAATAACTTGAAATGGCGGTGGAACCAGGTCGTTTCCGACACGATGGGCACCTCCGGGCACGGCAGGGTCAACGTGGTGAAAAGTCCGCCCTGGGCCATGATGCGTCCCCGGGGGTCGATCACGGCGGAAATGCCCGAGTTGGTGCCCCGGATGATGGCCCGTCCCTGTTCCACGGCGCGAAGCAGGGCCACGTCGAGATGTTGGCGCGGCGCGGCGGAATCGCCAAACCAGGAGTCGTTGGAGATGTTGACCAGGATGTTGGCCCCGGCCGTGACCCGCTGTTGCGCCAGTTCCGGAAAGATTGCTTCATAGCAGATGAGCATGCCCAGGGCAAGGTTGCCCTCGCCGAGGGGCTTCTCGGCGTGCCCGGGACGGAAGTCGCCCACGCCCTCGACCAGCTTGTGGATGAAGGGGAGGTATTTTCCAAACGGCACGTACTCGCCGAAGGGGACGAGGTGCTCCTTGTCGTAGTAGCTTTCGCTTCCCGACGGCATGAGCAGGTAGGCCCGGTTGAAAAGCACCGGCCCCTCGGGGCGGCGCTCGTAGGCCGGCGCGCCGAAGACGATCGGCACCTTGGACGCGGCCGCGAAATCGGCCAGCATGGCGGAAAGCGGCCCGTGGTCCTGGTAATAAAACGGCATGGTCGTTTCCGGCCAGACGAGCAGGTCGGTGGGCGCGTCCTTGATGGCCTGACGCGACAGGGCGATATACTTCTCCACCGTGTCGCGCTGGGATTCGGGGTCCCATTTGCGGCTTTGGTCCACGTTGCCCTGGACGATGGTGGCATGGATGGCCCCGTCCTTGGCGACGGGAGCGTCGAGGCGGCTGTTGCCCAGGAAAAAAAGCCCCACGAAGGCCAGCACGGCGACAAGCCCTTGGCGGGAGATGGGGCCGCACACGGCGATCCAGCCGGCCAGTCCGGCGAGCAGGCCGGAGAGGCCGTAGGCGCCGAGAAAGGCCGCGCCCTGGATGGTCGCCGGCCAGGGGGAAAGCGCGCCGGCCAGGACGAGCCAGGGAAAGCCGGTCAGAAGGGTCCCCCGGGCCATTTCCATGCAGGCCCAGGCGAGGGCGTAAAACGGTCCGAACAGCCACGGCGAAAGCCGGGCCGCGCCAAAGCGGGTCAGGCCGGCCAAAAACATGGTGTAAAGCCCGAGCACCATGCCGACCAGCACCGGCACGGGCAGGGCCAAGGGCCAGGCCAGGCCGCCGTAGTCATGGATGGGCAGCGCCGTCCAGTACAGGCTGCCGCAGGCGGCAAGCGCCCCGATCAACCAGCCGGCCTTGAGCGCGGACTTGAGCGATGGGGCCCTTACGGCGGCTACGGCCAGTCCGGCCGGCAACAGCAGGACCAGGGCGGGCAGGCGGTAGACGGGATTGGCGAAACCCAGCCAGGCGCCGATCACGGCCAATATGCAAGCTGTCGTCACGATGCTTCTTTGTGGACGCCACGGGTTGAGGAGATGCCGAAGGGATTTTTCACGGGGGACAATGCGTCGCGTTTCTTAGAAAATACGCCCGTAGTTTTGAAGAAGAATACGGGTGGGGAAAGATGTCGCCATTGTAATCGGGATAGGGCCATTGCGAGGGTGCGACACTAGGCGGCGGGCTCGATGGCGATCCAGCGGATCTGGCGGCGGTCCGCCTCCCGGATGGTGAAGCGGCGGCCTTCCAGTGTGAAGGCGTCGCCCTGGCGCGGCACCCGGCCGGCCAGCTCGGTCAAAAAGCCGCCGATGGTCTCCACTTGCTCCGATTCCAGGTCGAGGCCCAGGGCGGCGTTCAGGTCCTCCAGGGGAAAGCGGCCGGAGACGCGGTAGACGCCGGGGCCCGTTTCCTGGATTTCCTCGGGCTTGCTCGGGTCGTGCTCGTCCTCGATCTCGCCCACGATCTCTTCCAGCACGTCCTCCAGAGTGATGAGCCCCGAGGTGCCGCCGTATTCGTCCAGGGCGACGGCCATGTGCTTTTTCTGGCTGCGAAATTCCAGCAGCATGCGCTTGAGGTCGAGGGTTTCGGGAACGAACAGCGGGGCCCGCATGATGGCCCTGGGGTCGGGCATTTCCCCTTGGGCCCCCACGATATGGGAGAGCAGGTCCTTGGCGTAGACAATGCCCAGGATGTTGTCCCGGTTCCCCTCGTAAACGGGGATGCGGGAGTGCCCGTGGGTGCGGATGAGATCACAGATGGCCGGGATGCCGTCGTCGGCCTCGGCGCAGACGATGTCGGGCCGGGGAATCATGATGTCGAAGACCTGCTTTTTTTCCAGGCGCAGGATGTTGAGCAGCATGGAGGCGTCTTCCTGGATGAGGGTCCCCTCCGCCTTGGCCTCCAGGATGAGCTCTTCGATGGAAATGCTTTTCTGGCGGAAAAACTTCCCCAATGCGCCCCAGAATCGACTGTCGGAATCGTCGTCCAACCTTTTTCTCCTTGGCGGGCCCGCTTCGGACCGCGCCTTCTTCGTGTCGCACCGCAGGAATGGGTCGCTGCGGATGGCGACGGCAACATATTTGAATGGTTATATTTCCCGAGACAATAAGATCATATTATCCCAAAAGGCGCGACATCGGTCATTATGGGCCGCCGTACGTGACATCCTGCCGACGTTTCGCGAAAAAACGTGGCCCGGATAGCAAAATCACCGCTGCCCGTCCATGGGCCGGACCGCGCCGTCGCCGCGCCGGCTTTTTGAAACCGGATTGCGCCCTCCTGGCGCGATCCGTCTTCGTTCTGCCCGCTCTTTTTATAACGGGGGCAGGCGTCATTCCCCCCGGGAGCGGTACATGGCCAGATGCCGCCTGAAGGCCCAATCGTCCAGGGCCGGGACGCCGGCGGCGGCGGTCTTCCAGGACAGGTTCTCCCGGGGCGTTTCGGTCGGCACGCCGAAGCTCAGGATATGGAAGCCGAAGCCCTTGGTGCCGGAGAGGCCGGGATCGCCGTAGGCGTTTTGCAAACGCAAGGCCAGGAAAAATTCCACGGGCTGTTCGGCTTCCGGCTCGGCCAAAAGCAGATGCATGAGAAAACGGTTGGCAGGCTCGAAAAGCCCGGTGTGGTTGTTCATGGCTTCGGCCTGGACTTCCAGGCGCAGGCCGCCGCCGGAAATGTTGCGCAGCTCGACGTCTGGCTTGGCGAGATTCGGGTCCAGACGCACCAGGGGCTTGCCCCAGGTGGAGGGCAGGGCGAAATTGCCCTTGGCCATCTTGATGGTGTTTTCGTGCCACAGGGCCAATTCGAGCACAAATGCCCGGGGAGGCTCCACCCGCAAGAATCCCCGTTTCTGCTCGAGTTCGAGCCGGGTCGGCCAGCCCACGTGCATATGGACGAAATCGTCGTTGGCCTTGCGGACGGCCATGATGGGGGTCACGAAGTTGTAAAAGGTCTGGTAATCCTTGCGCGGGTCCAGGCGCAGTCTGAAATCGCAGACCACCAGCTTGCCGATCCAGGACGGCGTGGCCCGCACGAGGGAGGTCATTTCCAGTTCGATGCCCCGGGCGGGATCGGCGGACAGGATGGAGGCGTCGGTGGAGCGGGCGCCGGGATCATCGCGCACGAAGCTGACCCGCACCTTGCTGCGCTGGGTCTGGGCCGTGTCGAGGAGGGCGCGGATTTCGCCGGGGCTGACGATCCAGGAAGACGGGACGGCTTCCTTTTTCCCTATATGGATTTTGAGGAAAAAGCCGGCGGTGATGGCCAGAAAAGCCAGGCCGAAGACGCCGGCCATCAGGATCATGGCCTCGGGCGAATAATGCCCCGAAGTGGTGGCGTCGAGCATGCGATTCCACCAACCGGGGTCGAAGAGGCTCAAAAAAGCCGGGAGTTCGCCTATGGCCCTGGAAGAAAGCATAAATTCTCCATAAGCGAACATCCTGACAGGCACAAGCCCGCGCGATCAGTCGAAATGCTTTTTCAGATGGATTTCCAGGCAGGAAAGCGCGGCCGGGGTGACGCCGGAGATGCGCCCGGCCTGGCCCAGGCTGCGCGGCGCGATGCGCGTGAGTTTTTCCACCACCTCCCGCGACAATCCGGCCACGGCGGCATAGTCGATCCCCGGCGGCAACAGCACGGCTTCCAGGCGGTCCATGCGCCCGGCCAGCTCTTCCTGGCGGCGCAGATACCCTTCGTATTTGATCCGCGTTTCGGCTTCCACGGCGATGATCGCATCGAGACTCCCCAACTCCGGCCAGAAACGGGCCAGATCGGCAATTCCCACCTCGGGCCGGCGCAAAAGCTCCTCCAGGCGCAGACTGCGGTCATGGGGCCGGCCGCCAAGCGTCTGCCAGTCCGCGTCGTCGCAGTCGTCGGGCCGCACTCGGCGCGCGGCGATTCCTTCGATGACGGCGGCGAGCGCCGCCTCCTTGCGGCGATACAGATCCCACTGGCGGTCGCCGACTAGGCCGAGTTCCCGGCCCATGGGGGTGAGCCTCGCGTCGGCGTTGCCCTCGCGCAACAGCAGCCGGTGCTCGGCCCGGGAGGTGAACATGCGGTAGGGTTCGCTCGTGCCCTTGGTGACCAGATCGTCAACCAGCACGGCGGTGTAGGCCTGATCGCGCCGGGGCAGGAACGGCTCGCGCCCGGCCAGGGCGCAAAAGACGTTGAGCGCCGCCCACAGCCCTTGTCCCGCCGCCTCCTCGTAACCCGAGGTGCCGTTGATCTGGCCGGCCAGATAGAGCCCGGGCAGGGCCTTGGTCTCGAGCGTGGGCAAAAGCTGCACCGGGTCGGCGTAGTCGTATTCAATGGCATAGCCGGGGCGCACGATGACCGCCTTTTCCAGCCCCGGGATGGTGGCGATCATGGCCTTTTGCGTCTCGATGGGCAGGCTCGTGGAGATGCCGTTGGGATAGATTTCCGGGCTCTCCAGGCCTTCCGGTTCCAGAAAGACGTGATGGCGGTCGCGCTCGGGAAACCGCGCCACCTTGTCCTCCACCGACGGACAATAGCGCGCCCCCGTGCCCTCGATGACGCCGGTAAAAAGCGGCGAACGGTCGAATCCGGCCCGGATGGCCTCGTGGGTGCGGGCGTTGGTGTAGGTCAGATGGCAGGGAACCTGCGGCAAGATAGGCCCCGGGCCATGGAAGCTGAACGGCGGGGGAGAGGTGTCCCCGGGCTGGGGCGTGGTGACGGAAAAATCGATGCTCTTGGCCAAAAGCCGGGGCGTGGTGCCGGTCTTGAGCCGGCCAAGGGCGATGCCGTGGCGGCGCAGGCTGGCCGAAAGCCCGTCCGAGGGCGGATCGCCGAGCCGGCCGCCGCGAAGCTTGGTCAGCCCGATGTGCATGAGGCCGCAAAGAAACGTGCCGGTGGTGAGAAGCACTACCCGGGCCGCGAAATCCTCTCCCGAGGCCACGCGCACCCCGCGGGCCCGGCCGTCCACGGCCAGCACCTCCTCCACCGAGTCCTGGCGCACGGTCAGATTGTCCTGGCCGAAAACCGCCGCCTTGACCACGCGCATGTAGGCGTCGCGGTCGATCTGGGCCCGGGTGGAGCGCACGGCCGGCCCTTTGCGGGTGTTGAGGGTGCGGAACTGGATGCCGGCCGCGTCGGCCCAAAGGCCCATCATGCCGCCGAGCGCGTCGATTTCGCGGACCATGTGCCCCTTGGCCAGCCCGCCGATGGCCGGGTTGCAGGACAAATGGCCGATGCGGTCCACGTTTTGGGTCACAAGCAGCGTCTCAAGTCCCAGTCGGGCCGCGGCCATGGCCGCCTCGCACCCGGCGTGCCCGGCGCCGACGACGATAAGGTCGAATGTCATGGGATGGGATGCCTCCGGCGGGCAGGGGGAAACTTTTTGAAAAAAGTTTCCCCCTGCACCCCCTTCAAAAAACTTTTAACGGGGGTGGTGATGGACACAGAGAATACGTTGGGAAGGGAATAAGCCAATAGGTATGGTGTCAATGCACATTGCCAGGATAATATTATGAAAATTTTTTGGAAGGGGGTCCGGGGGGAACTTTTTTTTTAAAAAAAGTTCCCCCCGGCCGCCGGAGGCCTCTTCTTTCGGCCGACGCAGCAGATCCAACCTTCTTCGGTGTGCTCGTAGACGCCGATGCCGTCGAAGCCGGCGGCGGCGAAGCAGTCGTGGAATTCCGTCGTGTCGAGGTAGGCCATGGGCGTGAGTTCCAGCCATTTGCGGTTGCGGGCGTCGAAGCGGTCGCAACGGTAGACTTCGGCGATCAGCACAAAGCTGCCGCCCGGCCGCAGCACCCGCAGGATTTCCGCCAGTCCCTTGGTGATGTCTGGCCAGAAATAGTGCGTCTCCACGGCCGTGGCCAGATGGAACGTATCCGCCGGGAAGGGGATTTCCATGACCGAGGCCTTGCGGATGGCGACATGGCCTTGCTGGATGGCTTTGCGGTTGACGCGCCGGGAAAGGCCCAGGCTTTTGTCCGAGACGTCGATGCCGACGACCAGGCCGTCCGGGGCGAGCCTGGCCAGCCGGCCGGCGGTGCGGCCGCCGCCGCAGCCGATGTCCAAAACGAAGTTGTCTTTTCCGACCAGGACGTGGTCCAGGCCCCAGCTGGTCAGCGGATAATGGTAGCGGTTCATGCGCCGGGCCACGTATTCGCCAAGAAGGCCCGACGGCCGGCGGCATTGGCCGAGGCGTCTCTCTTTCAACCACTGCATGAACCGCATTTTTCTCTACCCTTGTCAGACGTGAAGGTGGGCCGGGGGGATGGTTGCCCCCGGCGGGGAGCGGGGCGGAACCCCGATTGCGCTTCCCTACTCGAACAACACCCGGGCCATGACCTTGGCGTCGCCCAGGGTGGCGCGGATGCTGGAGCGTTCGTTGGGCTGGTGGGCGTTGTGCACGAGGGTGGCCCAGACCACGGTCGGGTAGCCGCGCCGGCGCAGGTAGGCGGCCACGGTGCCGCCGCCGATGCCCATGGGGCGGGGATTGGCGCCGTAGACCGCCCGGACGGCGCTCATGACCTTGCGCACGATGGGGGCGTCTTCCGGGGTGGTCGGGGCGGCCTGTTCCCGCTGCACGACCTCGTAGTCGACGGTCACGCCGCAGGCGGCCTCGACCTCGGCGCCGTATTCGCGGATGACGGCGAGCACGTCGTCCAGGGGATACTCGGGCAGCACGCGGCAGTCGACGTAGAACACGTCGCGGCCGGGGATGGTGTTGATGTTCTCCACGTTGGCCTCTTTCTTGGTCGGCTCGAAGGTGGAGTTGGCCGGCTGGAACAGCGGATTCTTGGCCGGAAAGCGGTCGTGGAGCTTGGGAATCTTGAGGATGAAAAGCGCGGCGGCGGCCAGGGAGTTGACGCCGGCTTCCGGTGTGGAGGCATGGCATTGCCGGCCGTTGACGATGATTTTCAGCCACAGCATGCTTTTTTCGGCCACCTCGACCATCTCGCTGTCGGCCTGGCCGAAGTCGGGCACGAGAAAGAGGTCGTCCGGGGTGAAAAGGCCGTCGTGGTGTTCGGCCACGTAATCGAGGCCGTACTTGCTGCCGGTTTCCTCGTCGGCCACGAAGAGCAGGCCGTAATTGATGGGCGGCGTCTCCCCGGCGTCGAGGATCGCCTTGCCGAGGGCAACCGAGCTGGCGATGGCCTGCTGGTTGTCTTCCACGCCCCGGCCGAAAATGGCGTCGCCGTCCACGGCCAGGGTATAGGGATCGGTCTTCCACAGGGTGCGGTCGCCCGGCGGCACGATGTCGATATGGGAGATGACCCACAGGGTGCGGGACGTATCCCTGCCCGGGATGACCACGGCCAGGTTCGGCCGGTGGCCGCAGGGTACGCGTGAATCCGGGGCGTTTATTTCCCGGGCTTCGGGAAAGCCCATGGCGGCGAGCAGGGCTTTTAAGCGATCGGCTTTTTCCCGTTCGCCGGGGCCGCCGTTGTCCGGGCCGAGGGCGGGTATGGCGGTCAGTTCGCGTTGCAGGTCGATGACCGTGTCGCGCATGGCGTCGAGCCGCGCAAGCAGGGCGTCTAACATAGGGGCTCCGGGCGGTTGGAAGGACATTTCGGCATACCGTTCATGCATAGCCGCTTGGTTGGGCGATGGCAAACCGGACACGCAAACGCAAAAAGCCGGAAGGCAAGCCTCCCGGCATGGACGCAAAAAAGATGCGGTATGACAACCCTCGAAAGAAAAAAGATTTAGGAAGGGGAGAGCGCGAGAGGGGAGAACCCTCTTTAAAGGGTTTCCCCTCTCGCACCCTGCCTCTAATCTCTCCTAACGGCCGCGGGCGGCGCGCTTGGAAGCCTTCAAGGGGTTGATGCTGACCTTGCCGCCCTTGTCGACTTCGAGCTTGACGTGGGTAGCGAAGTTGCAGACCTTCTGGGCCCATTTGCGTTCGGGCATGGGATAGCTCTTGCAGTATTTGCCGCCGTCCTGCTCCAGGATGCGTTCGCAGCCCTCGCATTTGTCCACGATGGGATGGCACTCGACGCCGTTGACGGTAATGACCTGGGACATGGGAATAACCTCCGGGCCGCGCAGAATTGGGGCGCGGGAATGATTTCAGCGGAAAGCCAGCCTTTATTATGGAGCCGGCGGGTTTTGTCAAGCCCCGGGCCGCGTGAGCCGCGCCGCCGTTTCCTTGAAGGCGGCCACGAGGGCGGGGTAGTCGAACCCCGGGAATGCGCCGTTTCGGTAGAGCACCTTGCCCGCCACCATGGTGCAGGCGACTTCGCCGCCGTTGGCCGCGTAGACGGCGTCCGAAACGGGATCGAAAGCCGGGGTGAGTTGCGGCCGGCTCATGTCCAGGGCGCACAGGTCGGCCGGGCCGCCGACCGTCAGGCGTCCGAGTTCCGGCCAGCCGATGGCGGCCGCGCCGTCGCGGGTGGCCATGTCCAGGGCCGCCTCGGCCGCAAGCAGGGTGGGGTCGCAGGCGGCCACCTTCTGGAGCAGGGCGGCGGTCTGCATTTCCGAAATGAGGTTCAGGGTATTGTTGCTGGCCGCGCCGTCGGTGCCGAGGGCAACCGTCACCCCGGCCTCGCGCAGGGCGGCCACGGGCGCGATCCCGCTGCCGAGCTTCATGTTGCTTTTGGGGCAATGGGCCACGGACGTGCCGGTTGCGGCCAGAATGCCGATATCGGCGGCATCGAGGGCCACGCCGTGGGCCAGCAGGGTATTTTGGCCGAGCAGCCCCAGTTCGTTGAGGTAGGGGATGACCCGCGCGCCGTTGGCTTGGAGGCAATCCTCGTTTTCCCGGGCGGTTTCCGCGGCGTGGGTGGACAGGAGCACGTTTTGGGACCGGGCGAAATCGGCGCAGCGCGTCAGTGTTTTGGCCGAGCAGGTGTAGACCGCGTGGGGAAAAATGGCCGGGCGCAGCCGGTCGTGGCCGGCCAGCCGGTCGGTGAGCGCCCCGGCGGCGTTTAAGGCCGCGTCCACGGTCTTGAACCCGGCGTTTTCGATCTCGAACACGCCCTGGCTGATGACGGCGCGCATGCCCGCTTCCTCCACCGCGTCGGCGATGGCGTCGACATACAGATAGGCGTCGCAAAAGCAGGTCGTGCCCGTGGCCAGCATCTCGGCGCAGGCAAGCCGTGTGCCGAGGGAAACGGCCGCCGCGTCGAGCCTTGCCTCGGCCGGCCAGATGTGCTCGGAGAGCCAGACGGAAAGCGGCGCGTCGTCGCACAGTCCCCGGAAAAGCGTCATGGCCGCGTGGCCGTGGGTATTGACGAGCCCCGGCAGCACCAGGCAGCCCGACAGGTCGAGGGTCTCTCGCGGCGCGTAGGCCTTGGCCAGGGCATCGGCCGGGCCAATGGCCGCGATGCGCCCATCGGTTACGACCAGGGCCGCGTCGGAAAGTATTCGCCGGTCGTCGTCCTGGGTGACCAGGATGCCGGCGGCAACGAGCATGTCGCAAGGGAAGGCGGTGTGTTGCGTTTGCATGGGGGCCTTGTAACGCAGCTTCCGTTTCGGGCCAAGGCCGCTTGACCATGCCTGGCAAAATCCCTAATCCGACTCGGTACCACTTCGCATTTTTCAAGGAGACGGCCATGGATCTGCGCAAACTCATTCGCGACATCCCGGACTATCCCAAGCAGGGCATCCTCTTTTTCGACATCACGCCGCTTTTGGGCGATCCGGAAGGGTTTCGCCGGGCCGTGGACGCGCTGGCAGAACGCTTTGCCGCGTCGGGAGCGACCAAGATCGTGGCCGCCGAGGCCCGGGGATTCATTTTCGGCGCGGCGCTCGCCTACAAGATGGGCATCGGCTTCGTGCCGGTGCGCAAACCCGGCAAGCTGCCCTACAAGACGCGGTCCGTCTCCTACGACCTGGAATACGGTTCCGATACGCTGTGCATGCACGAGGACGCGCTGTTGCGCGGCGAAAAGGTGCTGGTCATCGACGATTTGCTGGCGACCGGCGGCACGCTTTCCGGGGTGGTGAAGCTGGTGGAAGAATTCGGGGCCGCAATCGTCGGCATCGGCGTGGTCATCGAGCTGACCTTTTTAAACGGCAAGCAACAGTTTAGCACCTACGACTGCGAGAGCATCCTGCAGATTGCCTGAGGCCGGCCGCGAAGCATGACGTCCGGAGCTATCGCGCAGGGAATAGGCGCAATCGGCGTCCGGTCGGCAGCGAAAACCCGCAACATGGAAGCGGTCCGTCCGGCCTTGCCGGGTACGGACCGTTGAGAGCCTAACCACATGAAGATCGGCATCATCGGCGGCAGCGGCCTGGACGATCCCAACATCCTCGACAACCCCACCGACCTGGAGCTCGATACCCCGTACGGGCCGCCGAATTCGACCCTGCGCCAGGGCAAGATCGCCGGCAAGAGCGTGGTGCTTCTGGCCCGCCACGGGCGCGCCCACACGGCCACGCCGAGCCACGTCAACTACCGGGCCAACATTCACGCCCTGCGCGCGGTCGGTTGCGCGGCCATCCTTTCCACCACGGCCGTGGGCTCGTTGCGCCAGGAGATCGGCCGGGGCGACCTCGTCATCCTCGACCAGTTCATCGACTTCACCAAGCGCCGGGTGGCGACCTTCCACGACCGTTTCGAACCCCACAATCCGGCCCATACCCCCATGGCCGACCCGTTTTCCGAGCCGCTTCGCGAACTGCTCATAAGCGCCTGCCGCAAGTTCGGCTATCGCCATCATGACAAAGGGACGGTGGTGACCATCGAAGGGCCGCGTTTTTCGACCCGGGCCGAGTCCAACATGTTTCGCATCCTCGGGGCCGACGTCATCAACATGAGCGTGGCCACGGAGTGCGCCCTGGCCGTGGAAGCCGGCGTGCCCTACGCCGCCGTGGCCATGAGCACGGACTACGACTGCTGGAAGACGGACGAGCCGCCGGTGAACTGGGAGGAGATCGTCACGATCTTCAAGGAGAACGCCGAGAAAGTGACCAATGTGCTGGTTGATGTCATCAAGGAAATGTGACGGCGCGCGCGCCGTCTCCCATAAAAAAGGCGCTCCGACCGGAGCGCCTTTTTTTGTTTCGGAAGGAGGCTTATTTTTCCGCTTTGAGGAACTGCCGCCTGAAGCTGGCGAAAATGGCCTCGTACACGGCATGGTCCCGGGTCTCCGGCAGCACGAAATTGATGGTATGCGGCTGGGCGTCGCTTGCATAAACGCCATGCACGGAAAGGCGCATCGGCGACGTAAGTTCCGGTCCCGCCTCGTGGGGAGAGGTTTCGGGAATGTCTTCCCCGGCAGGATCGGCACCGGGCGCTGTTTCCGTGAAGGAGAGGGGCGAAACATCCTGCGTCGCGGCGTCCGGAGAGAGGTCTTCGGCAGTCAAAGCGTCGATTCCGGGCGCAACGGTCGCTTCGTTTTCCCGGGTTTCCGGTTCCAATGCGAGGTTGGGGGACACGCTTGCCGCCGGCGTCGCCGGCTCTTCCGCCGCCTCGGGCGGTTGCGTCGTCGGCGAGGCTTCCTCTTCCAGGACAAGGGGGGGCAGGAGGGAGGCCTGCTGGTCGCCGGCAGGGATGTCCTCTTGCGTCGAGGCGGCCGGGACTGTCGGGGCTTTTGGGGCCGGATCGGCGCCGGAAAGGGGCTCTTGCGCGGTGTCGGCCGGCGCGGCCGTGGCGGCCTGTGAGGGTTGCCAGGACGCGTCGAGCTCGAGACGCGGCAGCGCGGGAGAGGCGACTACGGACGTTTCCGGTCGGGCATCCCCGTCGATGACGATTTCGATTCCGTCAGCCGGGGTGCCCGGTTCGGGCCCGGCAACGGTGCTCTCGATCCGGGCCTCCTCTGTCGACATCGCGTCCTCTGGTTGTTCCAAAGAGCGGGGGGCCGTGTCATGGTCGAAGGAACGCCCGATTTTAGTCCTTTCTTGCGGCGTTTCCAGCTCGAAAGGAGCGTCCAGGGAGTCCGCCACGGATGCCTCGACCGGTCCGTCAGCTTCCGGCTGGTCCAACGTCAAGAGGATGGGCTCCTCAGAGACGTCGTCCGGGACGACCGTTTCCGGCCGATCGGGGACAAGGTCCGTTGCCGCCGGCTCGGGAAAGAAACCCGGTTCGGGGGGCACGAACGAAAGGGCGGGCTCGTCCGCGCTCTCGGCGCGCGCCGTTTCCGGCTCCTCGGCCGGAGTCGCCTCCGCGACCGCATCAAGGGAAAGCGCCGGTTCGGGCCGGTCGGCTTCCATCGCCTCCCGGGGCGCGCCCGAAGAAGGAGATTCCGCGCCCGCCTCGTCTTGTTTGCCGGCATCCTCGGTCCGCACTTCCGTGGCGGCGTGCAGCGGCGGAGGGTTGCGATCGATTTCCTCGGCGTATTGGCAAAGCGCCACGAAGGTCTTGGCGATGCCAATGACCATCATGTCTGGTTTGCTGCCGGCGTATAACGCCTTGAGTGTCTCGAATATCTGGCGTTGCGGCAGGGCGCGGGCATCGGGTTCCATTTCCAGGAGCCCGCCGTAGGCGTCGCGGATACCGTCAAGGAGTGCGTCGGAAGCCGCAATGCCGTCATGGAAGTCGAAGTAACGCCGTGTCGGCCTGCCGTCGGCATGAAGAAAACGCATTTCTTTAAGAATATCGATAAACGCGCGGTCGATGGCGTAGCGGAATCCGATATCGGCAAAAAACGCCGCATCGAAGACTTCGGGCACAGGCAACGCCAGCAGTGCCTGGAAATATTTGGGGATGCTCCCGGTCTTCAAGGAATAGGCGTCGGGAAGGGCCTTTGACGCATCTCGCCTGTTGGATGCGGGTTCAAAGGATGGCGGCATTGTACTCGTGCCAGGGGTAAACAGATTGAAAAACAAGCGACTCTCCTTGCATCTCCAATTGGCCGCGTCGGCGGTGAAAATTCAATATCTCATTATAGCCATTTCGCCTGTTTTGTCATCCATTTTGCCTTGACGTGTATTCTTCAAAGAAAACCAAAATGATAGGAAATACGCTGTTGCCGCGTCATGTCGCATCCCATGGCCCGCCCATTGCCCAACCCCGGAAAATAGTGGCATAAGAAACCTTCATTCCCCCAAGCGACGCGCCCCGCCGCCAAGGAGCCTTCCCATGACGCATCCCGGCCACGACAGCACGCTGCCTCCGGCGCATAAGACGTTTTACGACCGCATTGCCGCGTTCCTCCCGGCGGACCGCATTTTCCTCGGGCCGTTTCACACCCTGGCCCTGGGCGATGACGCCAGCTTCTACCGGCTGGTCCCCAAGATCGTGGTCAAGGCCACGGACGAGGCGGAAGTGGCGCACATTCTGCGCGCCGCCTCGGGCGCCAAGGTGTCCGTCACCTTCCGCACCGCCGGCACCAGCCTGTCCGGACAGGCGCTCACCGACTCGGTGCTGGTCTATCTCGCCGGCAACTTCCGGGGATTGCGCATCCACCCCGGCGCATCCCATGTCAGTATCGAGCCCGGCGTCATCGGGGCCGAGGCCAATTTCCGTCTGGCCCCTTATGGCCGCAAGATCGGCCCGGACCCGGCGTCGATCAATGCCTGCATGATCGGCGGCATCGCGGCCAACAACTCCTCGGGCATGTGTTGCGGCACGGCGGAAAACAGTTACAAGACCGTGGAATCCATGAAGCTCGTCTTTGTGGACGGCACCGCCCTGGACACGGCCGACCCCGTATCCCGGGCGCGTTTCGAGAAGATCCATGCCGGGCTTTTGGCCGAGCTCGCCGCCATCCGCGACGAGATCGCCGCCGATGCCGCGCTTACCGAGCGCATCCGCCGCAAATTCAAGATCAAGAACACGACGGGCTACAGCCTGAACGCCTTTGTGGATTTCACCGAGCCCTTCGATATCCTGCTCCACCTCGTCGTCGGTTCCGAAGGCACGCTGGCCTTTATCAGTGAGGTCACCTACCGCACGGTCGTCGAACATCCCCACAAGGCCTCGTCGCTGATGCTCTACCCGAGTATCGCCGACGCCTGCCGTGCCGCCGCGCTGCTCAAGTCCCTGCCCGTGGCCGCGGCCGAACTTATGGACCGGGCCTCGTTGCGCTCCGTCGAGGACAAGCCGGGCATGCCGTCCTCTCTCAAAGGACTCGACGAAGACGCCGCCGCTGTGCTGGTCGAGGTGCGCGCGGCGGACAAGCCGGGCTTGCTCGCCCAGATCGAGGCCGCTCTGGACCGGGTGTCCGGACTTTCGCCGCTTTTTCCGCTGCTCTTTATGGACAAGAAGGAAGATTACGAAAAGCTCTGGAACATCCGGCGCGGCCTTTTCACCTCGGTCGGCGGCGCGCGCAAACCCGGTTCCGCCGTCATCATCGAGGACGTGGTCTTTCCCATTGACAAGCTGGCCGAGGGCACGGTGGAGGTCCAGCGCCTCATGCGCCACCACGGCTTCGCCGAAGGCATCATTTTCGGCCATGCCCTGGAAGGCAACATCCACTTCGTTTTTTGCCCGGATTTCGGCGATCCGGCCTCCGTCGCCAACTACAAGCACCTGATCGACGATGTCACCAATATGGTCGTCGGCCGCTACGACGGGTCGCTCAAGGGCGAGCACGGCACCGGCCGGAACATGGCCCCGTTTGTGGAGATGGAGTGGGGGGCCACGGCCTATGCGTTCATGAAACGCCTCAAACGCGCCTTCGACCCGGAAAACCTGCTCAACCCGGGCGTGATCCTCACCGATGACCCGCAGGTGCACATGAAGAACCTGAAGCCCTTGCCCAAGGTGAGCCCGTTGATCGACCCCTGCATCGAATGCGGCTACTGCGAGTCCATCTGCCCCTCGCGAAACGTCACCACCACCCCGCGCCAGCGCATCACCCTCCAACGCCACATGGCCCTTGCCGCCGCCAAGGGGGACAAGGCGGACTTCGACCTCTTTCACGAAGACTACCAATATTACGGCAACCAGACCTGCGCCGCCGACGGCTTGTGCGCAACGGTCTGCCCGGTGTCCGTGGATACGGGCGTTTTCACCAAGGACTACCGCCGGCGCGAAGCGACCGAGCGCGGCCGCAGGATCGGGCGATGGGTGGCCGACCATTACGGCCTTGTCACAGCCCTTTCCGCCAAGGGGCTTTGGCTGTCGAACGCCGTGCACCGCCTGCTCGGCACGTCGGCCATGACCGCCATGACCCACGGGCTGCGCAAACTGAGCCGGGGCATGGTCCCTTACTGGACGCCCTACGCGCCCAAGGCCGCGCCCAAGGCGCGTTTTCATCCCACCTGTCATGGCACGGGGCGCAAGGTGGTCTACTTCCCGAGCTGCACCACCCGCTCCATGGGCCCCTCGGCCCTGGACCCCGATCAGCGCGGACTTTTCGAAGCCACCATGTCGATCCTGGCCAAGGCCGGCTACGACGTCGTCTTCCCGGAAGGCATGCGCGAGCTGTGCTGCGGGCTCACGCTCGAGTCCAAGGGCATGCACGGCGAGGCCGGACGCAAATCCAGGGAGCTCGAGGCGGCCTTGCGAAGGGCCAGCAATGACGGCGAAATCCCGATCCTCTGCGACGCCAGCCCCTGCCTCTACACCATGCGCACCCACATGGAGCCGGGGCTCAAGCTGCACGAACCGGTGGAATTTATCACCGACTACTGCCTGCCGTACCTCGACATCACGCCCGTGGCCGAAACCGTGGCCGTCCACGTGTCCTGCTCCTCGGTCAAAATAGGGCTTACGGCCAAGTTCACGGCCCTGGCCGAACGTTGCGCCCGCGAGGTCGTCGTGCCGCGCGACATCCACTGCTGCGGCTTCGCCGGCGACCGGGGCTTTTTCTACCCGGAACTCAACGCTTCCGCTCTGGCCGAGTTGCGCGGCAAGCTGCCGGCCACCACCACGTCGGGGTACAGCAACAGCCGTACCTGCGAGATCGGGTTGTCCTACCACGGCGGCGTACCCTACCAGTCCATCGTTTATTTGGTGGACCGGGCAAGTCGGGCTGGTGGGGAGTAGGGCGAAGAGGCGGAGATGCCTCCGGCGGCCAGGGGGAAACTTTTTGAAAAAAGTTTCCCCCTGGACCCCCTTCAAAAACTTTCAAAGGGGGTGAAGGGCTTCACCCGATGCGGGATGGAGCGTTATTTTCAAGATAGCGGAAGGTGGTCTTCCTGCGCGAGGGAACAGTATTCCCAGGCCATGCCGGCATCCCCGCGCAACCGCCTGTCCTTCCCAAAAGGGCAAGTCCTTTTCCTGGTTCCTTGTTTCAATGGAGAGCATGCTGACTGAGATTACGCAACGTTCATAAAATATTTAGGATCGCCTTTTTAACGATATGCCTTATGGCCATCTCCTCTTGTGGTGTTTTGTTTTCCGAACTCTTGTTTGGTAAAAACAAAATATTACGTAGAGTTAATCCCGTCAGATAGAAGATTTAGGAAGGGGAGAGCGCGAGAGGGGAGAACCCTTTGCAAAAGGGTTTCCCCTCTCGCACGCTTTTTCCTTTTTCCCCTTCACTCCCGCCTCTTGACGCCGTTTGCGACTGGGACAAGAATGCGCGCCGCCCGTTACGGGGCGAGGAGTGACCGTATGCGCCTTCGCGTCCTGATTCTGACTGCCATCCTGATCCTTGTCGCCTTCTGCCACGTCACCGCCGCGTCGGCCGGTACGCCGCCGGCCGAACCCATACTGCGCATCGAAACCGGCATGCACACGGCGCTCATAAAGCGCATCGCCGTGGATGGCCTCGGCCGCTATCTGGCAACCGCCTCGGACGACAAAACCTGCCGCGTCTGGGACATCAAGACCGGCGAACAACTGCGTGTGCTGCGCCCGCCCATCGGCCACGGCTACGAGGGCAGGCTCTACAGCGTGGCCATGAGCCCCGACGGCCGCTACGTCTTTTGCGGCGGCTGGACCGGCTATGGCTGGGACAAGACCCACAGCATCTATATTTTCGAGCGCGAGACCGGCCGCATGGTCAAGCGCCTGACCGGCCTGCCGAGCGTGATCAACCACCTGGCCGTATCCCACGACGGCGCATACCTGGCCGCGGTCATGGGCGAGGAGGGCGTGCGCGTCTGGCGGCTGTCCGACCTGTCCCTGGTCGGCGGGGACAAGGCTTACGGCGGCGAGTCCTACGGCGCGGCCTTCGACGGCAAGGGCCATCTGGCCACCACCTGCTACGACGGGGCCATCCGCCTGTACAAAGTGACGGACACGAGTCTGTCGCTCGTGGCCAAGACCAGGACCCAGGGCGGTTCGCGTCCCTTTTCCCTGGCTTTTTCCCCGGACGGGACCCAGCTCGCCGTGGGCTTTACCGATACCGCCGCCGTCACGGTGCTGGACGCCGAGACGCTGAATCTTCTTGGCGCGCCGAACCTGACCGGCGTGGACAACGGCAACCTCGCCTCAGTGGCTTTTGCCGCCGACGGTTCGCTTTTGGCCGCCGGGCGCTGGGTGACGGATCGGGGCTGCCCGGTGCGTCGCTTCAAGCCCGCCGATTTCGTGGCCTACCAGGACTTGGACACGGGCAAGGCCGCCGTGGTGACCATCTGCCCGCTGCCCGACGGCGGGCTGGCCTATGGCACCGTGGCCCCGCGCTGGGGCGTGTTGCGGCCGGATGGCTCCTTCGGCATGACCCGGTCCCCGGCCATCCGCGACTATCGCGCCTCGGCCCGCCGCTTCTACCTTGACCGTACCGGCGAAACCGTGGCCTACGACGCCACGCCCCAAAAGGGCCTGTACCGTTTCGCCCTGCCCGGGCGCGACCTGCGCCAGATCGACGCGCCCACGCCCGGCATGACCGCGCCCCGCACCCAGGCCCCGGGCCTCGTGGTCACGGGCTGGGAGGGTGGCCGCACGCCGCAGCTGAATGGCAAGCCGCTTGCGCTCAAGGAATTCGAGACGGCCTATTCCCTGGCCATCGCCCCGGACGGCCGGCGGCTCATCCTCGGCACGGCCTGGAACGTGCGGGCCTACGGCGCGGACGGCCGGCCTTTGTGGCAGACCCCGGCCCCGGACACCGTCTGGGCCGTCAACGTCAGCGGCGACGGCCGTGTGGTGGCGGCGGCCATGGGCGACGGCTCCATCCGCTGGTATCGCATGGAGGACGGTCGCGAGATTCTGTCCTATTTCCCCAATGCCGACGGCCGGCGCTGGGTGCTTTGGACGCCGTCCGGGTACTACGACGCCTCCTCCGGCGGCGAGGACATGATCGGCTGGAACGTCAACAACGGCCCGGACCGCGCCGCCGACTTCTTTCCGGCTTCCCGTTTTCGCGACGCCTTTCACCGCCCGGATGTAGTCGATCTGGCCCTTCGCACCCTGGACGAGGACCGGGCCCTGGCCGCCGCCAACGCGGCCCGGGGCGGCGATGTCCGTTCGCCCTCGGTGCTGACCGCCCGGCCGCCGGTGGTGGAGATCCTGTCGCCTTCCGCCGGTTCTGCCTTCAGCACCCCGGATGCGACGGTCAAATTCGCCGTGCGCAGCCCCGGCGGCGAGGATGTCACGGACGTGCGCGTTCTGGTCGACGGCGCGCGCGTGGTCGAGGACCATCCGTCCGTGGCCGGACGCGGTTTCGAGCCGAGCGTGTTGCAGTCCAAGGTGACGCTGCCCCGGCGCGACGTGGTGCTCTCCGTTATCGCCGACAACAAGAACGGTCCTTCGGCCCCGGCCACGGTGCGTCTCAAGTGGGCCGGCAAGACGGCGGCTCCGGCGGCTCCGGCGGCCAAGCTCTACGTCCTGGCCATTGGCGTGGGGGCCTATGACGACAAATCCCTGGCCCTGCAATTCCCGGCCAAGGACGCCCGGGATTTCGCCGCCGCCATGGCCCTGCAGAAAGGCCGGCTCTACGGCGACGTGGTCACCCGCGTGCTCACCGACGGCTCGGCCACCAAGGACGGCATCCTCAATGGCCTGGATTGGATCGAGCGTCAGACCACTCAGCACGACGTGGCCATGATCTTCCTGGCCGGCCACGGCGTGGACGACAAGAACGGCGATTACTACTTCCTGCCGGCCACGGTGGACCTGGAAAAGCTGCGCGCTTCCGGGCTGCCGTTCATGGAGATCCAAAAGACCATCCGCAACATCGCCGGCAAGACGCTTTTCTTTGTCGATACCTGCCACAGCGGGTCCGTCATGGGGCAGACCAAGCGGCGCGGTATGGGCGACATAAACGGCGTGATCAACGAACTGGCCAGCGCCGGCAACGGCGCGGTGGTCTTCGCCGCCTCCACCGGCCGCCAGTACTCCCTGGAAAATCCGGCCTGGCAAAACGGCGCCTTCACCAAGGCCCTGGTCGAAGGGGTGATGGGCAAGGCCGATATCCGCCACACCGGCCGGGTGACGTTCAAGATGCTCGACCTCTACATCTCCGAGCGCGTTAAGGAACTCACCCACGGCGAACAGACCCCGACCACCGGCGTCCCGGGCACGGTCGAGGACTTCCCCATCGCCGCCGATTAGCGCGTCAAGGCGGTTGGAAAAGGCGGAATGCGAGAGGGGAAACCCTTTGAAAAGGGTTCTCCCCTCTCGCGCTCTCCCTTTCCTAAACCTTTTGACGGGGTTGGGTTGGCCGTTGGGAAAAGAGGGTGCGGGCGGTTGCGGCCGTGTCGGGGAAATCCGAAAAGACGCCGTCCACGCCCAAGGCGAAGAAGTGGCGGTATTCCGCTGAGGGGGCGTTGTGATAGGCCGGGGCCAGATAGCGCTCTTCGTTGCGAAAGGTGTAGGGATGGACGAGGAGCCCCGCCGCATGGGCGTCGGCGATAAGCGCCGTTGGCGCGCCGAGGCTCTTGTCGCTCTCTTCCGGGACGATGAGCCGCTTCCAGGGCCCGATGCCCCGGGCGAAGGCGGCGATGGCGGCAAGCGCCGCCGGGGTGGCCAGGTCGCCGAAGGTGCGCGGGTCGCCGGCCAGCGTGAAATCGTATGGCCGAGCCTCCGACGCGCCGAGCAGGAAGATGAGCGGCATCTCTGTCATGCGGCGCAGATCCTTGAGGTTCGCCATTTCAAAGGATTGGATGAAAACCGGCGCGTCCGGGCCGCTGTAGCCATTTTGATCGAGAATCTCCACCAGCCGACCTTCCAGGGGAAGGCCTATGGACCGAAAATAGGACGGGTGCTTGGTTTCGGGATAGAGGCCGATGCCCCGCCCGGTTTCCCGTTCCTTTTGCCGGACCAGGGCGATGATTTCCTCGAAGGTGGGCACGGGAAAAATGCCGTTTCGGCTCTGGTCACGAAAGGGCAGGCGTTCTTTGGCCCGCAGGGTCCGCACTTCGGCCAGGGTCAGGTCCTCGGCGAAAAAGCCTTCGACCGTCTTGCCGTCGATGACCTTGCGGGTTTTGCGGTCCGGGAACTTGGCGGCAACGTCGGTGGTGCCGCCGATCTCGTTTTCGTGACGGGCGATGAGCGCGCCGTCCCTGGTGGCCACGAGGTCGGGCTCGACGAAGTCCGCGCCAAGCTCGATGGCCAGGGCATAGGAGGCCAGGGTGTGTTCGGGGAGGTGCCCGCAGGCGCCGCGATGACCGATGATGATCGGTTTGGGAAAGTCCATGACGGTTTTCCTGGCACGGCGGCCGGATGAGGGCAAGGGGAGGGAGGTTTCACGCGCCGCGTCCCGCCGCGTGGGGTGGACGCATGATTTTTGCCATGTCAGGGTGCTGCCATGGAAGTCGGGCGGTCGCCCGCAAGGCCCGCGGGGGGAATTCGCCGCACGATCGGAAATACGGCCTGTCCGGTTAAGGGAGGGCAAAAGCTTCAAGGGAGGCGTCGTCATGCCTCATATGTTCGCCAATCGGATCAGGTTGTACGACTTGACCAAGGACAAGGCCGATCTTCAGGCGCAATTCCGCTGGGAAACCTTCAATGCCGTTCTCTACAAGCTGGGCGGGCTGGTGTTCATTGCCGGCAGCATACTGTTTTTTCCAAGGTTCGAAGCGTATCAGGACATCGGGGCCTGGATATTTTTTGCCGGCTCCCTGCTGTATCTCGTCGTCACGCTCCACGACATCATCGAGGTGCGACGTCATTGGCATCAGGCCGGAGAGCATTATATCCTCGATGTGTTCGAATGGGTGGCCGCTTCCAGTTATTTGTGGGGAACGATTCTTTTTACGGTCGGCAGCATCCTTTTCCTCTCCTTTGTCGGGCTGCCCAAGGCAGGGGCCTGGTGCTTCGTTATCGGCAGTCTGCTTTTCGTCGTTGGCGCGTGCATCAACGTATTGCGGATTGTTTCCTCGAAAAACCTGATCACGCTGCAACTGATGAATCTCACGGCCGTGAGCTTCGTGATTGGCTCCGTGCTTTTTACGGTGGCCTCGATACCCTATTTATGGAATTTCAACACCGCGCACGACAAGGAAATACTGTTTTCCTTCCTTGCCTGGCAGTATCTCGTGGGAAGCACGTTTTTCTTGTTGGGCGGGATTTTCAACTACTGGCGCGCGTATGTCCTGTTGCGACAGGCCATGCGCCATCGCGGCGATGCGGCCGCAAACGGCGAGCGGGCGGGCGCATGTCCGGCAACGCCCGGCGGCAATGTTTGAAGAGGGTCCAGAGAGAAACTTTCGGAAAAGTTTCTCTCTGGTCGCCGGAGGCTTCCCTCTCAACGCGATTCGTCGCTTATTACTCTTCGGTTTCCGTGGCCGGCTCCGCGCCTTCGGGGGCCGGTTCGGGGGCGATATGGTCGCTCCAGTAGATCAGGCGCTGGCAGTTGGGGCAGCTGAGGATCTGGATGCCCTTTTGCAGTTCGATGAAGGACTGCGGCGGGATGGAGATGTGGCAGCCGGAGCAGATGCCGGCCTCGACCGGAACGATGACCGGGTTTTTGAGGCGCGACCGGATGAACTCGTAGCGCTGCAAAATGGGCTTGGGCACGGCCGTGCCGGCCTCGGTGCGACGCTTGTCGAGCTCGTCGAGCCGGGCCTGGGCCACGGCCATGCGCTCGTCCAGGCTCTGACGGGCGGCCTTGAGTTCCGTGTCCAACTCCGCGATGCGCTCTTCGACGGATTTGAGCTCCAGTCCCTGGCGGGCCAGTTCCTCGGCCACGGTGACTTTTTCCTCTTCCCGGCCGCGGTTCTGCTTTTCCAGGTTGTCCATCTCACGCATCATGGCGTGATATTCCTTGGTGTTGCCCACCATCATCATCTTGCTTTTGCTTTTTTTCAGGCGCACGGAGTCGGTTTCGATCTCCGTCTCCAGCCGTTTTTGCTGGTCGCCCAAGTACTTGAGCTTGTCGCGGATGACGGCGGCGCTGTCGTCGACTTCCTGGCGGCGTTTTTCCAGTTCGGCAATCTGCAAAGGCGCCTTGTTGAGTTCCTCCTGGAGGAGGACGATCTCGTCGTCCACTTTCTGCAAGACCACCAGTTGTTCGATCTGTTTCAAGTACATGAGGTTCTCCGAGTGGTTATTCGGTCCGGGAGGGCTTGGCCGCATCCGGGACATGCGCTGAAAAAGGGTCCTTTCCGGAAAAAAAACGGACGGTCGGACCGGTCTCGCCCAGGGTCGCGGCCAGATCGTCGGCGAAGCGGCGCATCATGACCTCCTCCAGGGAGAAGTGGCCGACGTCGATGACGCATTTCCCCGGCGGCACGGATTGGGCCTGATGGTATTTGAGGTCGCCGGTGAGATACGCGTCGGCGCCCGCGGCGAAAGCCCGCGGGGCCATGTCCGCGCCCGATCCCGGGCAATAGGCCAGGGTGGCGATGGTCGGGGGCGGATCGCCGGCGACGATGAAAAAGCGCCGGGGCAAGAGTTTGGCCAGACGCGTTTCCAGTTCGGAAAGCGTCAGCGGAACGGACAGTTTCCCGATCAGCCCGTACCCATAGGGTACGGCCGGTTCGGCCAGGGCGATCAGGGAGACGAGGGTGGCCTGGGGACAGGCCGTGGCCAGGGTTTCTTCCACGCGACCGCGCTCCCGGGTCGGGAAAACCGCTTCCACTTGTCCGACGCAGGGATGGGCCGTGACGCCGGGGAGGGCGGAAAGGGCATGGGCGACGTCTTTGCCGGGCGCGGCGCGCCAGCGGGCCTGCCAGTGCGGTTCGGTCCCGGCCGGCTCCAGGATGCGGCGGCCGGTCAGGGCGAGGGCGTCGGCCAGCCAGGCCGGCGGGCCGTCGACGGCCGTGTCCAGGGAGGTGTGGGCGGCGTAAAGCCAGGCCCCGGCCCCGAGCGTCAGGGCGAGCATCCGGTGGTAATCATCCACACGGTCGGGCAGGCGCGGGGAAAGGGTCAGGGGATGGTGGGTGAGGATGCACTGCGCGCCCCAGGCGAGCGCCTGTCTGATCATGGAGGGCGTCGGGTCCAGGGCAACGGCCAGTTTGTCGCACTCGTCCAGGGTCCCGGCGATCTGCACGCCGGAGCGGTCCCAACTGGCGGCGCGGGCCGGGACGGCCGTGCGCTCGATGACGCCGATCACATCGCTAACGAGCATGGCGCATGAAAAAAGGCGCTTTTGGTCCGTGGGACTGGCAAAAGCGCCTTTGTCGCGTCATCCGTGTCGCCGCGACGGCGGGGAAAGCGTTTTCGGGAAGCTTCGCTGGGGTAGCCATGTATCCTTCGTGGTGGGCCTACCAGGATTCGAACCTGGGACCTGCCGGTTATGAGCCGGTGGCTCTACCAACTGAGCTATAGGCCCATGCCGCATTGTGAACTCACATTTATACATTCATGCGCAAGAGCCTGTCAAGGATTGTTTTGTCCCTGAGCGGCCCCCGGCCACGACGGTTCCCGGCCCGCCGGCGCGACGCCAGCCCAGGTCAGGCCTGGCCGGCGCGTTCCTTGATATGGGCGATAGCCGCCCGCCCGGCCTTGGCCCCTTCGCCCACGGCCACGCTGATCTGCATGAAATGCCCCACGCAGTCCCCGGCGGCGAATACCCCGGGGATGTTGGTTTTTTGTTCGTGGTCCGCCTCCAGGAAGGCCCCACGGGAGGCAACGCCCAGCGTCTTGGCGAAATCCAGGGCCGAGGCCTGCCCCATGGCCACAAACAGGCCGTCGGCCGCGATCTCCCGGCCGTTCTCCAGCACGGCGGCGGTCATGGCCGGCTCGCCGGCAAGGTGTACGATTTTGTCGGTGGTCACGGCGATGCCGGCGGCTTCCAGCTTGGCTGCGAATCCATCGCCCATCGCCGGCTCCTTGCCCTGGGTATGGACAGTGACGTCCTTGGTGAAGTTGGTCAGTTCCAAAGCCTGGTTGGCGGCATAGTTGCCTTCGCCGACCACGAGCACCTTGCGGCCCCGGTAGAAAAAGCCGTCGCAACTGACGCAATACGAGACGCCCTTGCCTTCGTAGTCGGCGATGTTGTCGATGCCCGGGCGCACCCTGGTCACGCCGGCGGCGATGACCACGGCCTGGGTCTCGTATTCGCCTTTGTCGGTCTTGGCCACGAACGCGCCGTCATCGGTCATGTGGACGGACAGGACGCGTTCGCAGATCACGCGCGCGCCGAAGCGCTGGGCCTGGCGTACCCCGCGCTCGATCAGTGCGCGTCCGGTAATGGTTTCGGGAAAGCCGAAGTAATTGTCGATATCATAGTCGCCAGCGATTTTCGGTTCGCAGCCGGCGACGACGGTGTCCATGCCGGCCCGGGCCGTGTAGATGGCGGCGGAGAGTCCGGCGGGGCCCGCGCCGATGATCAGGCACTGAATGCGGTTCATGAGCGTACCTCCCAAAGCGTGAAGCGGGTCTTCCAAGCGACCCGGTGTAACTGCACGATAACCTTAAAACGTCGGGGCGGACAAGATGTCGGGAATCGGGCGCGAAACCGGCGAATCGGCTGTTGCCGTTGTCATCCCCACGGAGCTGGGCTAGGGTCCGTCTCGCGGCGTACCCGTGCAACGTTATCGAGCGATACGGCGCTATTTTTTTTGAGAAATATAATTATGTTAGGGTATTGTTCTCGAGAGTTATAAGCACGGATTTCGAGAACGCAACACCTGGCGCGCCGCAACGGGAGGTTTTGGGCATGGGACACCGTGACGCCGACGGTCCGGACAAGGCCCCGCACGGACTCGGACCGTTGTATGTCAAGGCGCCGGTCATGCTGCACTCCGTCGATGCGACCGGATGCCTGCTTGCCGTCAACGACAGGTGGCTGGAGAACCTGGGCTATGCGCGCGAAGATGTCCTCGGGCGTTTTCTGGGGGATTTTTTTACCGAGGCGTCCAAAGTCGAATATATGCGCAATCTCGCATGCTTCGTGCGCGAGGGCCGGATTTCGGAATTGCCCTATACCATGCTGTCCAAGGACGGCAGGCCCATCGACATCCTGCTGTCTTCCGTGGGCGAATACGATGGGCACGGGCGGTTCGTGAGGTCCCTGGCGGCGATCGAGGACATCACCATGCGGCGCCAGGCCGAGCAGGCCTTGGCCGCGAGCGAGGAGCTCTTCCGCATGGCTTTCGAGAGCGCCAACGAAGGCCTTTGCATTCTTTCGCCCGAGGGCAGGTTTTTACGGGCCAACGAGGCCCTGTGCGAGTTTCTGGGCTATCCGGCCGAGGAACTGGCCACCATGACGGCTTTCGAACTGACGCATCCGGACGATCGCGTCAGCAGCGCGCGCCTCGTGGCCAGGGCCGTTTCCGGTGAAGTGGAGCATTTTCGTTTCGAGAAACGGTATTTCCACGCCTCGGGCCGCGTGATCTGGGGACGCGTTTCGGCCCGCCTGGTGCGCGACGCCGCCGGCTCGCCGCGCTACATCATTTCCCATATCCTGGACGTGACCGAATCCCGGCGCAACGCCGGGAAGATCGCCCTGCACACCAAAACCCTCGAAGTCCTGCTGCGCCTTGGCCGCATGCGCGAAGCCGGATTGTCCCAGCTTGGGACCTATGCGCTGTCCCAGGCCGTGGCTCTGACCGGCAGCGCCGACGGGCTGATCGCCCTTTTCGAGCCGGCGCGGGAGACGTTTCGACTGCTGGCGGCCCATCCCGGCGCATTGTCAGCCTTCGGCATGCCGCCGGGAGCCCAGTCCTTCGACGCGCGCCGCATCGAACCGTTTTCCACCGCCTGGCTGTCGCAGCAGCCCGTGATATCCAACACGCCGCCGACGGTGCCGGAAGCCCAGAGCCTGCCCTGGCGTTCCCTGGTCGTGCCGGTGGAGGGCGAGGGCGAAAACAGGCTGCTCATCGTGGTCATCGACAAGGACGAACCGTACGACGACGCCGACGTGCATCGCCTGATCCTGCTTGGCGAGGGGGTGCTCGGGCACGTCAAGGACCGGGCCCGGGAGCGCGACCTGGAGCGGGCCAGGAAGCAGGCCGAGGCCGCCAGCCGGGCGAAAAGCGGCTTTCTGGCCAACATGAGCCACGAGATCCGCACGCCTTTGTCGGGCATCATCGGCCTGACCCAGATGACGCTGAGCCAAACACCCCGGCCCGAGGTGCGCGAACACCTGGAGCTCATTCTCGACTCCTCGCGGTCCTTGCTCGCCATCGTCAACGACATCCTGGATTTCTCCAAGATCGAAGCCGGCAAGATGGAATTTTCGCCGGTGGATTTCGACCTGCGCGAGATCCTCGACCGGACCATGAAGCCGTTCCATTTCTCGTCGCGGCAAAAGGGGCTGCGCCTCTCTTTGCGCATCGCCCAGGAATTGCCGGACATCCTGCACGGCGATCCCGACCGGATCATGCAGGTGGTGCGCAACCTCGTCGGCAATGCGCTCAAGTTCACGGACAAGGGCGAAGTGGCGGTGGAATTCCGGTTGTTGCGGCCCGGGGACCCCATGCTGGTCGAGTGTTCGGTTCGCGACACCGGCATCGGCATCCCGGAGGAGCGGCTGCCCGAACTTTTCCAGGTTTTTTCGCAGCTGGAGTCGTCGCGGACCAAGCGCTACGGCGGCACGGGACTGGGACTCGCCATCAGCCGGCGGCTGGTGGAGATGATGGGCGGCACCATCGGGGTGCGCAGCCGTCCGGGGCAGGGAAGTGTTTTTTCCTTCACCGTTTCCCTGCGGCCGGCCCAGGAAGAATGCTCCGAGGCAGGTGGATCGCGGTCCGAAGCTCCAAGCGGCGGCTTTGCCGGACTGACGGTGCTTCTGGCCGAGGACAACCAGGTCAACCGGCTTTTTCTCAAGCATTTCTTGAGTGAAGCTGGTTGCGAGGTGCGGCTTGCCGGGTCGGGCGGGGAGGCGCTGGCCCAGTTGCAAAACGGTCCGGTCGATCTGGTGCTCATGGATATTCAGATGCCGGAGATGGACGGCACCGAGGCCACGAAGCGCATCCGGGCCGGGGAGGCGGGGGAGGCGAACAAGGGGCTGCCGGTGGTGGCGCTCACCGCCTACAGCATGAAAGGGGATCGGGAGCGGTTTCTTTCGGCCGGGCTCGACGATTACGTGTCCAAGCCGGTGGATGTGGACGAACTCTTTATGGTCATGCGTCGGGTGCTGGACCGGCGGGGGGGATTGCCAGCCCAACTCGTCGTCTCGGACTCGCCCATGGACATGGCCTACTACGAGGAGCGGGGCAAAAGCGCTTTTGCCCGGGAAATCTGCCGCATGTTTCTCGACGAGAGCCCGCGCACGGAGGAGTCGCTAGCCGTGGCGATCCGGACCGGGGATTGGCAGCGGGCCGCGGAGGCCGCCCACACCCTGCTCGGCATGTCCGTGCCCCTGCGGGCCGGCGGGCTGGTCGACCGGGCCCGGCGGTTGCAGGAAGCGAGCCTGGCCGGCAATGCCGCCGGCTGCCGCGAGGCCGGACAGCGCGTCATCGAGGAACTGGAAAAGGTGCGCGCCGCCATCCGTGACATGTTGCAGTGACGCCGCTTTTGGTCCCGAGGGAAGCGTCCTTTCTTATGAAGACGTTCCCCCTTTTGCCCAACGATCCCCGGCAAAAAGTTTCGGAAAGGGAGAGAGCGAGAGGGGCTGCCGCCCTTTTCAAAGGGTTTCCCTTCTCGCATCTTCTCTTCCCATAACCCGCCGTCTACCCCGCCATATCCATATAAAATGCCGCCCCGTCGTCCCCGGCGCCGACGAGCCGCCGGCCGTCGGGTGACCAGGCGATGCAGGTGACCCGGCGGTTGGCGATGGCGAAGAGCGGCGCGGCGACTTTGCGTTCGGGGCTGCCGAGAAAAACCACCCCGCCGTCGAACCCGCCGGCCACAAGCGGCAGCACGGGATGCACAGCCAGGCTGCCCAGGAGTCCGTGCTCGAAGGCCCCGAACACGGTGGCTTCCCTGGCAGCCGGGTCTACGGCCGCATCCACCGGCCAGGCGACGAACGCCTGCTCGCCGCCGGTCCAGAGCATGTCTCCCTCCAAGGAAAATTCCAGACAGCGCACCTTGGCCGGGTAGCCTTCCAGCAGGTAGCCCGCCGCCCGGTCCAGGTCGTAGACGCGCACGCTTTTGTCCTGGGTGGCGCAGGCCATCTTGGCTCCGTCCCGGGAAAAGACCACGGCCAGGTTCGAGCCCGGGCCGTCGAAGGTGTTGCCTGGGCAATCCGGGCGGGGTGGGGCGTAGACCGTGACGCCGTCGTAGTGGCTTGCGGCCAGGGTGCGACCGTCGGGGCTGACAGCCAGCCCGCCGATGGCGCTCGGCAGCGGCGGCAACAGGGAAGGGGCCAGGGTCTCGGGATCGAAGAGCACGACCTGTTTGCCGCAGGCGGCGGCCAGGACGCGGCCGTCGCGGCTGGCGGCCACGTGCTCGATCCACTGCCCTGGAAAAGCGGCCAGCTCCCGCGTGCCGCCGGAGAGGTCGGTCAGGGCGATCCGTCCGTCGTCGCCGCCGGTCACGAACCCAAACGGCGTTGCGGCAAGGCAGGAGGCTCCGCCGGAATGGGCCGCGGCAAAGGTCGTCCCACCCGTAGCCACGGCGGCAAGGGCCAGCCTGCCGTCGCCCAGGGCGAAAGCGGCCACGGTCTCGTCGGGGCTGACGGCGCAGGCCGCGACATAGGCCCCGAAGTCGGCCCGGTGCAGTCCCGGCAGTTCGTTGTCGGGCATAAAGCTCATACCGCGTCCTCCTTGGCCGCGCTGGCGGCAAGCCCCTTCTCCACGAGATTCCGGTCGAGGCCCCGGCCGATGAACACGGCCTTGCTTGCGCGCGCCTCGCCATCCTTCCAGGGGGCGCCCCAGGCGGTCTCCAGGTACATGTGCACGCCCTGGAAGATGAAGCGTTGGCTGGTGCCGGCCACGTCCATGATGCCCTTGCAGCGGTAGATGTCCTGGCCGTGCTCGCGCAGCAGATCGGCCAGGAGTGTCCCGAGTTTTTCGGGATCGCACGGCGTGTTCAGGGAAAAGCTCATGCTCTGGATGCCGTGGTCGTGCTCGTGGGTATGGACGTGCCCTGGCGCGACGGCTCTATCCGGGTTGCCGAAGAGCCTGCGGCCGATGTCGAAGGCCTTGCGGTCGAGAAGCTTGGCGATGGGCAGGTCGCAGCGCACGGCGTCGACGATTTCGGCCGTGTCGTTTAAGCGCCGCACCGTGGCCTCGATGCCCTTGATGGCCGTGTCGTCGACCAGGTCGGCCTTGTTGCAGGGGTAGCACCAAAGCGGCGATTTGAAAAGAAAGCGGATGGAGGGGAAGGAGAAGAGGATGCGAGAGGGGAAAACTTTATAAAGGGGTCTCCCCCTCTCGCGCACTCCCCTTCCTCAACGTTATTTCTTTGAGATCGTTACGGCAAAGAGCGCCTTGCTTGGCGATGCGAACCAAGGAAGCGGATGGGACCTTTCACAAGGCAAGGTTCCCGCGGCATCCTTGGAGAAAGGGGCGCTAGCGTTTTTGATACGCCTCTTCGAAGTCGATGAGTTCCTTGCCCCGGGCGACGGCGTTTTCCTCGGTCTTGCCGGCCGCGCCCACATGGGAAAGCAGATGTCCCGTCTCGTCCCGGACGTCGATGGCAAAGGCGGAACAGTAGTTGCTTTCGGGGCTGAGTTCGATGGAATACCCCTTATAGGTGTGCTTGAGCTGTTGCATGATGTCCTCCTTTCTCTGCGACTCCCTCGTTGACCTGATAAGTATGTTCCCGGGTTTGGCAACCGGCCTGTCGCCTTCGATTGGCCAGGAAGGAAGTCTGGATGACAAATTTGGAAAAAAGAACGCCGCCCCGTGGAGAGAGGGGGCGGCGCGTGGTCCACGTCGGGAGAGGGGGGGCCGGCATGGACCAAATTGGGGCGGGCGTAGCGTCCGGCGGGTACTTGCCGGGCGCGACGCGCCGTTTTTTTTAATCTTCGACCTTGCCGACGGTGCTCACGCAGCAGATCTTGTCCCAGGCGTAGTAGGTGTTGCGGGTCTCCTCGCCCAGCTTTTCGGTGATGCGCACGAATTCATCGCCGAGAAAAAGCGTGGCGGCCTCGAACAACTTGCCTTCGTTGATCTGCAGTTTCACACCCTTACGCAGCTTGCGCGAAAGGGTGCCGTGCATCGGGGACGAAGCGTATTCGAATACTTTTTCCAGGGTTTGCTTCTGCACAAGGCGTCTCCTTTTTGACAAAAAAGCTAAAATTCAACACGGCTACCACTTAACGCTTCTGGAGCAAAAAGCAACGACAAAAAAGGGGGCAAAATAAATCATTTGCTAACTATTTGTTTGTATGGAGTATTTTTTGTAAATTCGTAGAAAGGTCGCCGAACGGACCTCGCCTGAGGGCCGATCGTTAGCGCATGGAGATTGAAAATAAGAGAGGACAATTCTGTAAGCCAGTGTTTGCCAAGAGAGACGGGAAAGGCCGGCGGCGGGCGCTTTTACCCGGGGATCGCTTCCCCGCGTATGGCGGAAGCCAGGACCTCGAAAAACGCCTCGCGGGCTTGACGTTCCCGCCAGGGCGTATGGCCGCAGCGGGGCAGCACGATCATGCGGAAGCGGGACACCCCGGATAACGGCTCCCGTACGCCGGCCACGGGGTGTGGATCATAGTCGCCGTGGATGGCGGTTATGGGACAGGAAAGGGACAAGGCGATGCGCAGCAGTTCGCCACTTTGGCGCAAGGCGGCCGCCTCGGGCCAGACCTTGGCCTGGATGTCGGCCGCGAAGACGCACGGCGGATCGGCTTGGGCATCCTCCCCGGCGGGCAGGGGATCGTAGGCGTCGGTCCGCTTGAGCAGACTGGTCAGGCGGACTACGGCCGCTTGATCCGGTTCGGTGCCGGAGGTGAAAAAAGCCTGTATTTCCTGGCGGTCGGACGGCTCCAGGCGGCCAAGTCGCGTTTTCATGACGCCGGGCGCATCGCGGGCCAAAAACGGGCCGCTGCCGACGAGGATGAGCTTTGCCACCAGATCGGGACGCCGGCCGGCGACAAGCACGCCAAGCCAGGCTCCCCAGGAATGGCCGATCAGCGTGACCGGGCCGTCCGCCTCCGCATCCAGACAGGCGGCGAGCTCGTCGATTTGTCCGGAAACGGAGTCGGCCGTCTGCAACGGCTCGAGCACACCGCCAAGGCGGGAAAGCCGTCTTGCCACCGGGGCGGCCTCGCCGGTCGCGCCGGGACCGCCGTGCACCACGGCCAGGCGATAGGGCGGCGATCCGTAGCGGCGCAGCCTGGGCCCGGGGCCGCCGTTTATCAACCGACGACCCCGAGGAGGTCTTCGCTCTTGGTCGGCATGCGGCTAGTCTTCCTTGCCCTCGGGGCGCATGGACAGGACCGGAATCCTGGCCGTCTTGATAACCTTTTCCGCCACCGAGCCGAACAGGATCTTGTCGAGGCCCTTGCGGCCATGGGTGCCGAGCACGATGACGTCGGCCCCCACTTCCTCGGCCACGGACACGATTTCCTCGGCCGCGTACCCCGAAACCACCCGTGCCTCGACCGGGACGCCCTGGAAGTATTCCTTGACGAAGGAGTTCATGGTGTCCGTGGCGCCGCTGACGATGCCGGTGACGAAGTCGTCGATGTAGCTGGCCTGGACGTGGAACTCCACATACTGGGTCAGGGACGGGGCAACGTACAGGGCCACGATCTTGGCCCCGCAAATCTCGGCAAGGTTCTTGGCGTATGCGGCCACCTTGGGACTGACCTCGGAAAAATCCAGCGCGCAGACGATCGTCTTGATCTGGACCATGGCGGACTCCTCGTGGTTGCGGTTTTTTCGCTCCATCAATTTACCACAGGGAGAAGAAAAGCGGAAGAAGCTTTTTATGGCGGCGAGTTAGCGCCGACGCAGCACTCGCTCCTGGCGCAATCGCTCAATGGGCGCGGACACGTACCGGTTGAGCGCCAGACAAAAGACGGTGGTGGCCGCCAAGGCGACCAAAGGCAGGTCCCGCTTGCCGTGGAAATACTCGATCACCATGATCACGGTCCAATGGGAGATATACATGGGGTAGGACAACTCGCCGATGGCCCGGTCGAAGCGCATCTTTTTGGTCAGCAGAAAGAGAAAGGGGATGGAAAGCGCGGTGGCGGCGTAAAGGAAATATTCCTTGCCCCGCGCCCCGGGCAGGAACTGGTAGCCGAGGATGGTCGCCACATAGAGGCCGCTTATCGTCCACAGCGTGCGCCGGGCGATGGCCACGGGCCTAAGCGCCGCGTACAGGCGGTAGGACAGGATGCCGAGCAGGAAAAAGCCGCATTCGACCGGAAAGAAACGCTGCTTCCAGGGGTCGAAAGGCAGGTTGTCCAGGTAGACCACGGATCGTAGCGCCAGGCTCGCGGCGATGACGCTCACCAGGAAAAGATTTGAGCGCCGCACCAGCCAGGGCGCCAGCAGATAGAACATCAGTTCCAGGGAGATGGTCCAGGTCTGGGGCGTGAGCAGGAAAAACCAGCCCGGCGTGGTCCGATGCAGGGCGTCCCAGGCAAAAGAGAGCGTGCCCGTGGCGTGGTTGAGATTGGTGAAAAAGAGGATCTCCTGGCCGAGGATGGTGATGTTGGCCGTCACCAGCGCGGCGACGGTCGCCGGCGAGAGCGCGTGCAGCCAGGTTCGCCACGGTCCGATGAGCAGGGACGTGCGCAGGAACGAGGCGAAGAAAAGCGACGCGCAAAGGGATAAGACGAGCACCACCCAGTACGGCGGGAAAAGCCGCAGCAGGCGGTTGCCGTAAAAAAGGCGGCAGTGCCCCGGTCCCGTGTATTTCTCCGTCAGGATAAGCGCCATGTAGAAGCCGGAGATGATAAAAAAGACTTTGATGGCAATATAGGCGTCAGTAAAGACGAAGCCGTACAGGGGACCAGTATGATTGATCACCACGGTTGCGGCCAGAAGAAATCGCACCAGACCCATGTCTCGTCCGCTCGTCTGCTTTCTGCATCCCGCCCCAGCTCAGGGAGCGGGATGCGCGCTAACCCTTCAAGGCCTTGGTAAGCTTTTCCTTGTCATCGCTGAACAGCTTGTAATTGATGGCGTCTTCCATGGCCTGGAAGCTGGCCTCGATGACGTTGTGGGAAACGCCCACCGTCACCCAGCGCTTCGCCGTGTCGCCGGATTCCACCAACACCCGCACATGGGAGGCCGTGCCGCAGACGCCCCGGCCGCATTGTTCGTCTTCCACCGTTCCGGACAGCACCCGGACCTTGAAGTCGAGCAGGCGCATCTCGGCCAGACGCGGATAAAACCCGCGCAGGGCCTTGCGAATGGCCTTGTCCAGGGCGTTTATGGGACCCCGGCCGGTGGATGCGGTGTGCTTGACCCGGCCCCCGACCTTGATCATCACTGTGGCCTCGGTCAGCGGTTCATCGCTTTCATAGACGTTGTCGTCGAGCACCCGGTAACGGGTGACGGTGAAATAACTGCGGGCCCGGCCGAGCACACGGTTTAAGAGCAGCTCATAGGAGGCCTCGGCCGCCGTGTATTCGTAGCCCAACGCCTCGCGCTCCTTGATGGTGGTCAAAAGCTCCAGCACGAAGGGATCGTTTTTATCCAGCTCGAAGCCGAATTCCCGGGCCTTGTAGAGGATGTTGCTCTGGCCGGAGAGGTCGGAAAGCAGCACGCGCCGGGCGTTGCCCACGGATTCGGGCGTCACATGCTCGTAGGTGAGCGGGTTTTTGACCACGGCCGAAACATGCACTCCGCCTTTGTGGGCAAAAGCTCCGTCGCCCACGTACGGCTGGTTGGAAGGCGGCTGCTGGTTGACCATCTCGGAGACGAAATGGGCCGTGGGCGTCAGCAACGGCAGTTTGCCCTCGGGCAGGCAGTCGATGCCGCACTTGAGGATCAGGGATGGGATGATCGTGCACAGGTTGGCGTTGCCGCAGCGTTCGCCGTAGCCGTTAACCGTGCCCTGAACCTGCACCGCGCCCAGTTCCACGGCCTCGAGCGAGTTGGCGACGGCCACTCCCGAGTCGTTGTGGGTGTGGATGCCGAAACGGGCCTCTGGCAGGGCGGCCGCCACGGCGCTCATGATGGCGCGAAATTCCACGGGCAGGGTGCCGCCGTTGGTGTCGCAAAGGACCAGCACGTCGGCCCCGGCCTCCTTGGCGCGGCGCAGCACGGACAGGGCGTAGTCGGGATTGGCCTTGTAGCCGTCGAAAAAATGTTCGGCGTCGAAAAAGACTTCCCGGAAATGCTGGCGCAGGTAGGCCAGGGAATCGCCCACCAGTTCCAGGTTGCGGGGCAGGGTGGTGCCGAGCGCCTCGGTGACGTGGATGTCCCAGCTTTTTCCGAAAATGGTGACGACCGGCGCGCCGGAGTCGACCAGCGCCTTGAGGTTGGGGTCGGTTTCGGCCGTGACGCGGTGGTTGTGGGTGCTGCCGAAGGCGGCGATGCTGGCGTATTTCAGGTGGTAATTCTGGATCTCCTGAAAAAAGCGCTTGTCCGTGGGATTGGATCCGGGCCAGCCGCCCTCGATGTAGGCCAGACCCAGCTCGTCGAGCTTGAGCGCGATACGCAGTTTGTCCTCGGTGGTGAGGCTGATGTCTTCGGCCTGGGTGCCGTCGCGCAGGGTCGTGTCGTAGCAAAGCACGCGTCGCATGAGCTATTCCTGATTGCCGCCGGGGCCAAGGCACAAGGGCCATGCGGCTGCTTCCGGCGGAAGATTGCCCTCGCGGCCGTTGCCATGGGAAAACGGCCGCGAGGCGTTATGAGCGGGCCGCGTCGACTAGACGCAGGCCACGGCCGGGCCTTCGCCCAGCCCGAAGGCGTCGTGCAGGGTGCGCACGGCCAGCTCGAGGTATTTTTCCTCGATCAGACAGGTGATCTTGATTTCCGAGGTGGCGATCATGAGAATGTTGATGTTTTCCTTTTTGAGCAGGGTGAACATCGTGGAGGCGACCCCGGAATGGCTGCGCATGCCGACGCCGATGACCGACACCTTGCACACGTGGATGTCGTGCTGGATGTCGTCGGCGCCGATCTCGGGACGCATATGGTCGAGGATGGCCAGCGTCTTGTCGAGGTTGGCCCGGGAGACGGTGAAGGTCATGTCCGTGTGACCGTCGCGCCCGGTGTTCTGGATGATCATGTCGACCAGGATGCCGGCCTCGGCGATGGGGGCGAAGATGGCGGCCGCGACCCCGGGGGTGTCTTTGACGTTGCGCACCGTGATGCGGCACTGGTCCTTGTCGTAGGCGATGCCCGAAACCAGGACGTCTTCCATTTCCGTATCCTCCGAAGTGACCAGCGTGCCGGGATCGTCGGTGAAGGTCGAGCGCACCCGGACCGGGACATTGAATTTCTTGGCCAGCTCCACCGAGCGGATCTGCAGAACCTTGGCCCCCTGGCTCGAAAATTCCAGCATCTCGTCATAGGAGATGCGTTCGAGCTTGCGGGCCGCCGAGCACAGGTTGGGATCGGTGGTGTAGACGCCGTTGACGTCGGTGTAGATCTCGCAGACCTCGGCCTCGAGCGCCGCGGCCAGGGCCACGCCCGTGGTGTCCGAGCCGCCCCGGCCGAGCGTGGTGACGCGGCCGTGGCAGTCCACGCCCTGGAAACCCGCCACCACCAGCACGTCGTAGCCTTCGAGCATGGCGTGCAGGCGGGGGGCGTCGATTTCCATGATCCGGGCCCGGGTGAAATTCGAATTGGTGGTGATGGGAATCTGGTGGCCCAGGAGCGAGCGGGCGCGCAGCCCGGCATCCTTGGCCAACATGGTGAAAAGAGCGACCGAGGCCTGCTCGCCGGTGGTGACCAGCACGTCGAGTTCAGCCGGGTCGGGATCGGCGGAAAATTCCCGGGCCTGGGCCAAAAGCCGGTTGGTCTCGCCGGACATGGCCGAAAGGGCCACCACCAGCTTGTAGCCAAGGGCGTGGGCCTTTTGCACCCGGGCCAGGACCAGACGCATGCGCTCCAGCCCCTTGACCGACGTTCCGCCGTATTTCTGCACGATAATCCGCATTGTTGCCTCCAAAGGTGCCGGAGCGTGCGGCTTCCGGCACGGCGTCGCGCCGTTACGTGGCGAGGGATCGGGCCAGGGCCGCCAAAGCCGCCCGGCCGCGCTCTCCGGCGGCGGTGATCCGGCAGCGCCGTCCCGATTCGGCCGGGAGCCAGTCGATTTCCAGGCGGTCGGCGGGCTGGGCCGCCCGGGCGAGGTATTCGGCCCACTCCACGACCACCAGGGCATCCTGGTCCGCGGCCGTCTCCAGATGTTCGTCCACGCAGGGGTCGCCGCCGGCGATCCGGTACAAATCCACGTGGAAGGTCTCGGGGGTCGTGGGATAGACGTTGACGATGTTGAAGCTCGGACTGGCCACTTCCGCCGCGTCGCCGCCCGGCAGGGCGGTCACCATTCCCCGGACGAGCGTGGTTTTGCCCGAACCGAGTCCGCCGCGCAAGAGCAAAGCCGCCCGTGTCGCTGGATCGGAAGCCAAAACGGCCAGTTTCCGGCCGAGCGCCAGCGTCGCTTCCGTATCGGGCAGGGACAGGGTCAGCGGCTGCGATCCAGCGTCCATCGCCGGAACTATTTCTTGTCCACCAGCGTGCCGAGAACGTCGCTCATGCCGATAATGCCGACCACCTTTCCCTGGGCGTCCGTTACCGGAATGGTGTGGTAGCCCTTGTCGGTCATAAGCGACGCGACCTCGTCGATGCCGGTCTCCGGCGAAACGGTGGCGGGATTGCGCGACATGGCGTGGACGGCGGTCAGCGCCGACATTTTCTCCACTTCCCGGTCGAGGTCCTTCATGGACCCGAGCGGAATGAAGCCGTCGAGGAGCGAAAAGACCGAGGGCAGCGACAGTTTCTTCTGCTGGGCGACAAGGTCGGCCTGACAGAGAATGCCGGTCAGCTTGCCGGCGGCATTAAGGACCGGCATGCCGTTAAATCCCTTCTCGAGGAGAAGTTTGGCCGCAGCGCTTATTTCCGTGTCTTCGGTGATGGTGACGACATCGCTGGTCATCATGTCCTTGGCTTTAAGCATGATCACTCCGTGAGGGCCCGGGGCAGCATATCGGCGATTTCCGAGGCCAGATTGCCCCGTCTGGGGTACAAGGCGGCAAGGCGCGCGCCGGCAAGTCCATGCCAATACACCGCAATGCAGGCGGCAAGCAAGGGGGAAAGCGGGGAGCAGGCAAGCGCCGCGGCAAGTCCGGAGAGCACGTCGCCCGAGCCGCCAACGGCCAGATTGGGCGCGACGACCGGGCTTACAGCCGCCGACCCGTCCGGCGCGGCCACCACCGTCGCCGGCCCCTTGAGCACGGCCACGCAGCCGTAGGTCGCGGCCAGGGCTCGGGCGGACTCCAGCCGGTCGGCCTCCACAGCCGGGATATCCGTGCCGAGAAGCCTCGCCGCCTCGCCGGGATGGGGCGTGATGACAACCTCAGACCCGATTTTTTCCTTCAGCTCCGGATCAGTTGCCAGGAAAAAGAGGCCGTCGGCGTCGAGGACCAGCCGGGAGGGCAGCGGCAAAAGGGCGCGCAGGAACGCCCCGGTGTCCGGATGACGGCCAAGGCCCGGCCCCAAGGCCACCGCGCCGGCCGTGGACACGAAGTCGCGCACCGCCCTCGCGTCGTCGGGGCCGAAATGGTCGCCCGCGCCCACGGGCAGGGTCATGACGTCGGGATGGCCGGCCTTGAGCGCGATTTCCACCGCGCCCGGACAGGCCACGCTGACGAGCCCCGCCCCGGCCCGAAGCGCCCCAAGCCCGGCCAAAAGCGGCGCGCCGGTCAGTCCCCGGCTGCCGCCGACCACGACCGCCCGGCCGGCCGAGCCCTTGTGCAAGAGCGGATCGAGGGCCGGCAAGGCGTCCGCCAGACGCGGCGTCATGCGCCAGGCCCGGCACGGATGGTTTTCCCTGACGGGGCGGGGGATGCCGATCGGGCGCACCAGCAGCCTGCCCACGTAGGGCGCGGCCTGGGGCGCGACCAGCCCGGTCTTGGCCGCCTCGAAGGTCACCGTGGCGTCGGCGGTCACGGCCACGGGCGAGGCCACTCCGGTCGCCCCGGAAAGCCCGGACGGGATGTCCAGGGCGAAAATGTACGACTGGCCGGCCAGCCGGTTGACCGCCTCCACCACCTCGCGCAAATCCGGCCGCAGTTCGCCCGTAAATCCGGTGCCGAGCAGGCCGTCGACAATGATGTCCGGCCCGTTCGCGCCCGAAAGATCGGCTTTGGCCAACGGGATCATGGGCAGGCCGAGCCTCGCCGCGAGCCGGGCGTTGAACCCGGCCGCGCCCTTGTAGCGCCCGCGTGGCCGGACCAACGCGATGGTCACCTTGGCCCCCAGGCCGTCCAGATGACGCGCCAAGGCCACGGCGTCGCCGCCGTTGTTGCCCGGACCGGCCAACAAGAGCACCGTCTTGCCGCGCACCTCACCGACTTCGCCGACCAGCGCGTGCATGGCCTCGCGACTGGCGTTTTCCATCAGCGCCAGAAACGACATGCCGCACTCGGCAACACTGGCGGCATCCCAACCGGCAATCTCCTGCGGCGTCGGCAACGGATCGAAGTAGCGACCATCGAGCATTGTGGTGTGCCTCCGGCGGTCGGGGGGGAACCCTTTTTGAAAAAAAGGTTCCCCCCGGACCCCCCTCCAAAAAACTTTCAAAGGTGTTGCTTGGTCATCCCGGGTAACCCCTTTGCCGCAGGGCCTTGACGCCGGCGTCAAGGCCCTGCGGCGGTAAGGGGGGACCGGGGGGCGCGCTCGCCCCCCGGTGGGGAGGTCCAGGAGGGGCAAAGCCCCTTCTGGCCGCCGGAGGCATCCTCACCTCCCTTCCAGCACCACCACGGCGGCGGCAGTGGCGCGTTCGTGGGTGATGCTGACGTGCCAGGCGGTCGCGCCGAGGGCCTGGGCGCGGGTCAAGGCGGGGCCGGTCAGGGTCAGGGTCGGGCGTCCCAGGGCATCGGGGAGGATTTGCAGGTGTTGAAAGCCGACGCCCTGGGAAAAGCCGGTGCCGAGCGCCTTGACGGCCGCTTCCTTGGCCGCGAACAGACCGGCCGCCCTGGCCACGGGACGCGGCGGCAGGGCGGCCTGTTCGGCCGGGGTGAGGATGCGGGCCAGGAACCGCTCGCCGAACCGCTCGATGGCCGACTCGATGCGGGCCAGTTCCACCAGATCGATGCCGAGGCCGAGGATCACGGCCGCACTCCGTCAGTCGGGGAAGCCGGCGACGATGGCGGCCATGGTGGAGACGGCCTCGGTGATGCCGGTCATGATGGCGCGGGCGATGATGCTGTGGCCGATGGAATATTCGCTGATGCCGCTTGTGCCTTTGAAGGCATATATATTGTCGTAGTCGAGGCCGTGCCCGAGGTTGACGCCGAGTCCGGCCCGGCGGGCCTGGGGAATGGCGGCCAGCAGGCGGTCCAGCTCGGCTTGCCGGGTTTCCCGCGTCGTGGCGTCGGAGTAGGCCCCGGTGTGCAGTTCGACATAGGCCGCGCCCACGTCGACGGAGGCGTCGATCTGGCGCGGATCGGGATCGATGAAAAGGCTGGTGGGGATGCCGGCCTCCGCCAGTTCGTCGACGAAGGCGGCCAGTTCCTTTTCCCGGCCGGCCACGCCGAGGCCGCCCTCGGTGGTCAGTTCCCGGCGTTTTTCCGGCACCAGGCAGACCATGTCGGGCTTCAGTTCCAAGGCGATGCCGCGCATCTCGTCGGTGGCGGCCATCTCCAGGTGCAGGCGGGTTTTTATGGTCTGGCGCAAAAGGCGCACGTCCCGGTCCTGGATATGGCGGCGGTCTTCGCGAAGGTGGACGATGATGGCCCTCGCGCCGGCGAGTTCGGCCATGGCGGCGGCGGCGACGGGATCGGGGCTTTGGCCCAGGCGCGCCTGGCGCACGGTGGCCACATGGTCGACATTGACCGCGAGCAGGGGCATGGCTGACTCCTTCCTCTTTAACTGTTGCGCGGACGGTAAGCCTTTTACATTTGCGAGGCAACCGGCCAGGGCGGGCGTGGGATTGTTGACAAACGTCGGACCAATCCGTAAGTGCGAACCACTTTCTTCTAAAACGGGGCTAAGCCGCAAGCCGGCAACAGACGCCCCATCCTCCGCGGTCCTTTCCCGTCGCTGGGGAACAACCCTAACAACGAGTACACAGGTATGAATCTTTGTATTGTAGGCACCGGTTACGTCGGCTTGGTGAGCGCCGCCTGTTTCGCCGAAATGGGCAATGACGTCTGCTGCGTGGACATCAACCCCACCATTGTCGAAAACCTGCGCCAGGGCAAAATTCACATCTACGAGCCGGGTCTTGACGAGCTGGTCAAGCGCAACGTGGCCGAGGGCCGCCTGCGTTTCACCACCAAGGTATCCGAGGGCATGGAGAATGCCCTGTTCGTGTTCATCACCGTGGGCACGCCCCCCCGCGAGGACGGTTCGTGCGATCTGTCCTTCGTCTACCAGGTGGCCCGGGACATTGGCTCCAGCATGACCGATTACAAGATCGTGGTCGACAAATCCACGGTCCCGGTCGGCACGGCCGACGAAGTGCGCAAGTTCATCGGCGAGGAACTGAAAAAGCGCGGCGAGACCATCGAGTTCGACGTGGTCTCCAACCCCGAGTTTCTCAAGGAAGGCGACGCGATCAATGACTTCTTCAAGCCCGACCGGGTGGTCGTGGGCACGGACAACGTGCGCACGGGCGAGTTGTTGAAGGCCCTGTACGCCCCCTACGCCCGCAGCCGCGAGAAGGTCATCGTCATGAACGTGCGTTCGGCCGAGATGACCAAGTACGCCGCCAACTGCATGCTGGCCACCAAGATTTCCTTCATCAACGAAGTGGCCAACATCTGCGAGAAGGTCGGGGCCGACGTGCGCGAAGTGCGCATGGGCATCGGTTCGGACCACCGCATCGGCTACCAGTTCATCTACCCGGGCATGGGCTACGGCGGCTCCTGCTTCCCCAAGGATGTCAAGGCGCTGATCGACACCGCCCGCCAGTACAAGTTCGAGCCCCAGCTGCTGGCTTCCGTCGACGACGTCAACAAGCGCCAGAAGCACACCCTGACCAAGAAGATCGAGGCCTATTTCGAGCCCCAGGGCGGACTCAAGGGCAAGACCCTGGCCTTGTGGGGCCTGGCCTTCAAGGCCAACACCGACGACGTGCGCGAGGCGTCGGCCTTCGAGCTCATCAAGGACGTCACGGCCAAGGGCATGAAGGTCGTGGCCTTCGACCCGGTCGCCGGCCCGAACACCCGTGAGCAGTTCAAGGACAACAACCTGCTGACCGTGGTCGACGAGCAGTACGCCGCCCTGGAAGGGGCCGACTGTCTGGCCGTGGTTACGGAATGGAACCAGTTCCGCAATCCGGATTTCGGCCGCATCAAGAAGATGATTAAGGAGCCGCTGATCTTCGACGGCCGCAACCTGTATTCCCCGCAGCTTCTGGCCGACCTCGGCATGGTGTACTTCTGCATCGGCCGTCCGGCGCCGAAGATCTAACGCGCGATCGACCGATAGGTCTTTAGTAAAGGGCGGGCAACCGCCCTTTTTTTGTGCCCGGCCGCAATGGGAGACCGCATCGGGAAGGGCGGCACAAAGGAAGTGGTCCCGGGGAACGCCTGGGAAGAGTACCGGTTGGCGGACGGGCGCTACGGAACGCGGTTGGCCGGGGACCGGTCCGACCGCTTGGCCGCGTCCGCCTCCGGAAAAGGGCTGGTGAAAAAACGGTGGAAAGTCGAAATGGCGGGAAGGGGCAGGCCTAGCGGTTCCCTTCGAGGGTGCGGCGGCAGGAGCGCAGCATGAGTTCCTGGAGGATTACGCGTTCGTATTCCATGGAGTTTTCGGCCTCGGGGCTCTCTTCCTCCACGAGCATGCGCTCGAGATATTGGGTTTCCTCCCAAAAATCGAGCAGTTCGTCATCACCGAGATTTTTTATCTGATCGACCAGGGGAAACTGGTCGCTATCCGGGAAAAATTGGCCCATTCGGGTCGACTCCTTGCGTGGGTGGGCGCTTGGCGGCGTGTCCGCCGTGTAAACGGCGGCGTCCGTTTTGGCAAGCCTCAATTCCTGTGGTTTTTCCCCGCGTCCCTGCCGCATCCGTCGCGTTCGTGCCGTTGGAAAAAAAGGGCGGGGGCATGGACTTTCGGGCGAACGGAGACAGGCTGATCGCGGTTTACGTGGCGTCATCCCCGGCGGCCAGGGCTTGGCGCGGCTCCTCGCCCACTTCGAGGGCGGGGTTTACGGGGAGGGCCATACGCACGAGGCCGTTGAGGATCGCGCCTTCCTCGATGACCACGATCGGGGCCAGCAGGTTGCCGCTCAGGCTCGAGCGGACAAAAAGGGTGGCGCGCCTGGAGGCTTCCACATCGCCGACGATGCGGCCGCTCGAGACCAGTTCGGCCACCTTGATGCGGCCTTCCACATAGCCTTGTTCGCCGAGCACAAGGGTGCCGTCGGAGATGATGTCGCCGATGACGCCGCCGTCGATGCGTACGACGCCCTGAAAATTGAACTGGCCGTGGTATTGGGTGCCCGCGCCGAGAAAGGCGGAAATGGCCTCATGGCGGGGCATTTTTTTGCTGGAACGTCCGAACATGAAATGGTCCTTGCTGCCCGCGTCTTCGGGGCGTGGGGTGAGCCGGGCTGCGCCTACTGGTGGGCTTGGTTGTGGATCTCCATGTTAAGCTGGATCAGGCGCGCGTTGATTTGCTGGATGCGGTCGATATTGTCCCCGTAGTTGTCCACCAGCGAACGCTTTTCCTCTTCCAACTGGTAACGTTCCACTTCCTGGGGACTGGCGCCGGGGCCGGGCTGCGGATTGGCAAGCTGCGGCATGACGGGCGGCGTGGCCTTCTTGTCGCAACCGGCGCCAAGCGGCAATGCGGCGACAAGCAGGCAACAAAAGACGATGACGTAACGTTTCATATTCCTCTCCCACTCGGCAGGATAGCAAAGCATCCGGCGGCTGTCCCGTGAAAAAAAGCGCTCCGTCGACGTCAGGCGTCCCCAGGCGGCGTTTTGCCGGGAGCTGGGGCCTGTTCCCGGACGATGCGCACATCGCATTGGGGAAAGGGAATTTCGATGGACTCCTCGCGAAAACGACGGTCGATGCTGAAGCGGATGTCCGACTCGGTATCCATGCCATAGGCGACGTTGTCGACCCAGACCATGAGCAGGAAGTCGAGCGAACTGTCGCCGAAGGCCGAAAACTGCACGGAGGGACTGGGGTTTTGCAGCACGTGTGGGTGGGCTCTGGCCACCTCGATCAGGATATCGCGGACCTTCCCTGTGTCGGAGCCGTAAGCCACGCCCACGGTGATGTCCCGGCGCATGGTGGCGTCACGGTGGGTCCAGTTGATGAGCTTGCCGGAGATGAGGTCGGAATTGGGCACGAACAGCGTGGCGTTCTGGAAAGTCTTGACCACGGTGTTGCGGATGTTGACCTTGCTGACCTTGCCCCAGATCGTGTCAATCTGGATGACGTCCCCGGCCTGGATGGAGCGACCGAAGAGCAGGATCAGGCCGGCGATGAAGTTGTTGACGATATTTTGCAGACCAAAGCCGATGCCGACGGAAAGGCCGCCGGCGACCACCGCCAGGCTCGTGAAGGAAAAGCCGAGCAGAAAAAGCGAGATGAGCGCGTATAATCCCCACAGCAGATAGGTGGAGGTGGTGTCGAGCACGTCGCGCACGCCCGGGTCGACCCCGGGCTGCAGTCGCGGCAGGTCGCGGATGAAGGATTTGGCCACGTAGACCGTGGAACGGGTCACGAAAAAGCCGGTGAGGACCATCGCCAGCCCGCCGACGGACAAGCGCAGGTTGCCGATGTCCACGGCGAAGGACACGGTCGCGGCAAAGACTTCCTGGCCGCCGAGCTCCGTGGAGAACCAGTAGAGGACGAGGAAAAACAAGGACAGGAAGATCAGCGGAAACCCGAGCCCGGACACAACCGCCCGGGTGACGATGGGCGCGCCTTCCCGGGCGGCCTTGTCCTGCCACTTGGCCACCAGTCGGGACAACCCCGAGCCGGTTTCGATGGCGGCCAGAAATAGGAACCATCCCGCCAGCGCCAGCACCGACAGATGCTGCCAGCCCATGGCGGTCATCAGGCACAGGATGATGTACAGGGCCGGAGTGAAGCTGCCGGCCAGATGCGACGGTCCGGTGCGGGCGGCGGGCTTTTTGCGCTCGTAGAGGAAAAACGCCAGTAGCAAGGCCATCCACACCGCGGTCATGAGCACGTCTGGCAAAGCGCCGATCTGGAGGAGCAAGCCCATGGAAAAAAACAGCCACAACCGGCGCAGATGCACGGCCGGCTTGCCCTTGCCCTCCGGGGAGGCGGCCCGGGCAAGCATCTCGGCAAAGGCGACCAGGGCGGCGGCCAGGGATATCTCGGCCAGGGCATTGAGAAATTCATGAAGCAGAAGCGGCGCGTCCCCGGCCACCCAGTTGAAAAGGCAGCCCAGGCCGACCATGAGCCAGATGCGGCGCGCCTGCTTGAGTTCCCTGAAATCCGGGTAGCGGCGGCGCAGGCGCAAGGCGGCCATGAAATCGGCCAACCCCAGGACGAAAAAACCGATGGCGATTCTGACCAAGGCGGCCAAGGTGCGGCTGGAATCCGCGCCGCCGATCAGGGACTGGACCATGGACGTGTTGGAGCGCAGCCACAGCTGGATGCTGGCAAAGGTCTCGGACCAGGCGGTCAGGGACGAAACATCGCCTACAGGCGTGAAATAATAGTGTTTCCAGGCCTTGGGGAGCCTGGCCTTGAGGGCCTTCTCATTCTCCGACAGGGATTCGAGGAAATCCTTGGCCGGGCCGAGTTGCTTTTCCAGGGCCGAGCGAACCTTGGCCAGGCTTGCCCGCACGCCCTTGATGTAGTTGAGGTAGTACGTGATGGCGTCGGTAAGGGCCTGATCCTGGCCATCGGAGAGATGCTTGCTGAATTCTTCCTTGAGGGAGTCGAGGCGGGTGGCGATCTTGTCGATTTCATCCCGGCTGTTGGCAAAGGGGTCGATGAGCGCCTGGGCGTTTTGGCGCAAGCGCCCCATGTCGTTGAGCACGGCTCGCATTTCCCAGGGGTTGCCCCCGGAAATCGAGATGATGAGGTTGAGCGCGTCGAGCTTGCTTTGCAGGTCGGACAGCGCGGTCCTGAAGTGCCGCACATTCTGGGGCAAAAGTCCTTCCAGGGACTTGAACCGCACCGCCTGCTGGACCAAGGCGTCCTGATGGATGGACAGCAGCACCTGCCAGTCCTTGGGCTGCGAGGCGTCCGAAGCGTCCGCGGCGTCGTCTTTGGCGGACTTGTCCGACTTGTCGGCCGACTGCTTGGCTCCGTTGGCCGGGCCGGCCAGGGCGTCACGGGCAAATACGCCGTCCGGGAGACAGGGCATGGCAAGGCCGAGCGAAAGCGCCAGGATGGCGATGCACAGTCGAAGGATACGGGGCATGGAAGGATCCTATGGGAAATGATGCGGGCTTGTTTTTGAATGCGGTGCTTGTTGGAGGCGTTGACGGAAGTACTGTTTCTGTTGGGCTGGCCGGCGACGGAGTGTGGCCGGTGCGCGCGGCCGTCTGTAAAATTTTCGGAACAGGAGGGCGCGAGAGGGGAAATCCTTTTAAAAAGGATTTCCCCTCTCGCGCCGCTCTGATCGCCCTAACGTTTCTCCATGGTCGTGTAGGAGTGGCGTTTGCGGCCGATGTAAATCTGGCGCGGCCGTTGGATGCGTTGGTCGGGCGAGTGGGTTTCTTCCTTCCAGTGGGCGATCCAGCCCGGCATGTTCCCTATGGCCGTGATGACCGGGTACATGTTGGGCGGGAAGTTGATGGCCCGAAGCAGCAGGCTTGAATAGAAATTGGTGTTGGGGAGCAAATGGCGGGAGGCGAAGTATTCGTCCTCGCCGGCCCGTTCCTCGATTTCCTGGGCGATGTCGTGGAAGGCGTCGCACTTGGCGTAACCGGTGGCGATGAGCTTTTCGTAGGTCGCCTTGATGATGCGGGCCCGGGGGTCCTCGACGTGGAAGACCCGCTGGCCGAAGCCCATGAGCCGGCCGGAGCGGGCCTTGGCCGCTTCGAGAATGCGGGTCACCGTCGTGCGCCCGGCCACCACGTCCTCGAACATGCGGATGGCGGCCGAGCTGGCCCCGCCGTGGTGGCGTCCCCACAGGGCGCAGATGCCGGCGGAGACCGAGGCGAAGAGGTTCGCCTGGCTCGAGCCCACCATGCGCACCGTGGCGCAGGAGGTGTCGAGGGCCTGGTCGGCGTGGCACATCATGAAGATGCTTAAGGCCCGCACGATGGGGTCCGGAGCCTCGTAGATCCAAAACGGCACGGAGAACATCATGTGCAGGAAATTGCGGCAGTAATCCAGTTTCGGATTGGGGTAGTTGAGCGGCATCCCCTGGGACTTGCGGAAGCTGAAGGCGGCGATGGTGCGCACCTTGCTCATGATCTTGGCCGCGGCCAGGCGAAAGTCGTCCTGGGAGCTGATGTCGTAAAGCTCGGGGTAATAGCTGCCCATGGCATTGATCATGGCCGAGAGGATGGCCATGGGGTGGCCGTTTGGCGGAAAGCCGTCCAGGTGGCTGAGCAGGTCCTCGTGCAACAGCTCCTGGTCGCGCAGCATGACGCGAAAGGCCTCGCGTTCCGCGCTGGTCGGCAGCTCGCCGAACATGACCAGCATGGCCGTTTCCACGAACGTGGACTTTTGGGTCAACTCCTCCAGATCGTAGCCGCGAAAGAGCACCACGCCCTTTTCTCCGTCGATATGGGTGATGGCGCTTTTGCACACGGCCGTATTGGCGTAGCCGGGGTCAAGGGTGATCCAGCCCGTCTGGGCGCGCAGCTTGCGCACGTCCAGCGCTTTTTCCACGTGTTCGCCATTGATAACGGGCAGGGAGACGCTTTTGCCTTCGTACGTCAGGGTGGCGGAGTCGGGTGCGGTCATCGAACGTCCTTTTGTGAAATTTATAAATCATAGCCGCCGTGCCGGCCGGTGTAAAGCACGCCTCCCTGTCGCTCTTGACCCGCAACGCAAGCGGCGTAATTTGGCGGCCCCCAAGGAGGAATTTTGTGAAAGCCTTTCTCTTCATTCCCTGCCTGGTCGAGCATGTGCTGCCCCGGGTGGGTGAGGCCACGGCCATGGTCCTTTCCCGGGCCGGGGTGACCCCCGAGCTTCCTTCCGGGCAGACCTGCTGCGGCCAGTTCGCCTATAAGCGGGGCCGTCCGGATTTGACCCGGCCCCTGGCCAGGCGGTTCGTGGAAATTTTCGAGGAGGCCCCGGCCATCGTCAGCCCTTCGGCTTCCTGCACGGCCATGGTGCGCAAGTATCCGTCGCTTTTCGAAGCGGACGATCCCTGGCGCGATCGCGCGGCTCGCGTGGCGGCCAAGACCTTTGAACTCGGCGAATATCTGGTGGGCAAGCTCGGCAGCCCCGACCTCGGCGCTCGTTACGCCGCGCGGGCGACCCTGCACGCTTCCTGCCAGACCACCCGGGCGCTCGGCGCCGGCGACTGCACCGAAAAGCTCCTTGCCGCCGTGGAAGGGCTTACGCTTTTGCCGCTTGCCCATCCCGAGCGCTGCTGCGGCTTCGGCGGGGCGTTCAGTGTGGATTACCCGGAAGTGAGCCAGGCCATCCTGGCCAAGAAGATCGACGACATCATCGCTACCGGAGCCGAGGCGGTCATCACGGCCGAGCCGAGTTGCCTGCTCAATATCAGTTCCGCCCTGGCCAAGCGTGAAGCCTCGGTCAAGGCGCTGCATCTGGCCGAGGTGTTGGCGGGAGGGGAGTTATGAGCGCGGGCCGACACGATTTCGGCAAGGCTTCGGCCGACGCCCTGGCCGACGGCGAAAGCCGGGCCATCTTGGACAAAGCCATTTTTCACATCCACGCCCTGCGGCAACGGTCGGTCAACGCCATGCCGGATTTCACCGAGCGCCGGGCCCGGGCCGTGGCTGTACGCGAGGCGACCCTCGACCGCCTGCCCGACCTGCTCGAGACCCTGGAAGCAAGCGTCACCGCCGCCGGCGGCATCGTCCATTTCGCCGAGGACGCCCCCCAGGCGTCGCGCCTGATCACCGACCTCTTGACCGCGCGCGGCGTGCGCCTGGCGGTCAAGAGCAAGTCCATGGTCAGCGAGGAGATCGGGCTCAACGAGGCCCTGGCCGCCGCCGGCATCGAAGCCGTGGAGACCGACCTCGGCGAGTACATCATCCAGCTGCTCGGCCAGAAGCCCTCCCACATCCTGGCCCCGGCCCTGCACGTGTCCAAGGAGCAGGTTTCGGCGCTTTTCGCCGCAAAGTTCGGCCGCACCAGCACCGACATCCCGGAGATGACGCGCATTGCCCGCGACAGCCTGCGGGCCAAGTTCCTGGCCGCCGACGCCGGCATCACCGGGGCCAATATCGTCGTGGCCGAGACCGGCACGGTGATGGTGCTGGAAAACGAGGGCAACATCCGGCTTACCGGCTCCTGCCCGCCCGTTCATGTGGCGCTCATGACCCTGGAAAAGGTCGTCGGGTCCCTGGCCGAGGCGGCCGCCGTGCTCGACATCCTGCCCCCGTCCGCGACCGGCCAGACCCTGCCCGTGCACCTGTCCCTTTTCACCGGCGCGCGCCGCGACGGCGAACGCGACGGGCCCAGGGAAATGCATCTGGTCATTTTGGACAACGGTCGCTCCGAACTGCTGGCCGATCCGATCCTGCGTTCGATCCTCAAATGCATCCGCTGCGGCGCCTGCCTCAACGTCTGCCCGGTCTACCAGAGTGTGGGCGGCCATGCCTACGGCTCGGTCTACCCCGGTCCCATGGGCTCGATCCTTTCCTCGGTGCTCAAGGACGCGGCGGGCGATGCGCGGCAGCCCTTTGCCTGCACCCATTGCGGGGCCTGCGCCGAGGCCTGTCCGGCCGGCATCGACCATCCGGTGCTGCTCCAGGAGCTGCGCCGTCGACAGGCTGCCCAGGGGACCGACACGGCAACCAAAGGCTATGCCGCATTAGCCCGCCATCCCATGCTTTTCGGCGCAGCGGCGGCCTGGGCCCGGACCGTCGACCCCAAGCTCGACCGCGTCGCGGCCATGGCCCCGGACGGGCCGGTAGGCAGGTTTTTGCGCGGCCGAAAATTTCCGGGCCTGTCGAAGCCCTTTTCCAGGCGTTTCAAGGCCCTGGCCAAACGCCTGTCCCGGCGGGGGCTGGGCGACAAGGGAGATCGGTCATGAACGAAGCCCAAGTGAGAACCGCCATCCTCTCCCGGCTTCGCGCCGGCCAGCCCAAGGGATTGCCGCGCGCCCGGCGTCCCCTTTCCTTGCGCCGCCAGTGCCTGGATTCGGTCGATTTCGAAACCTTCGCCGCCGCCTTGACCGCCCTTGGCCCGACCTTCGAGCTGGCCAAGACGCCGGATGCGGCCAAGGCCGCCCTGGCCGCCGTGATCGCCAAAAACGGGGTCAAAACCGCCGTGCGCTGGGACCATCCCGACCTTGACGCCGTGGATGCGGCCGCCACCCTGGCCTCGGCCGACGTGGCCGTGCTGGCCCCCGAAGACCTGCCGGAACGCGTCTGCCCGTCGCTTGCCGCCGTGGATATGGGCCTTACCAGCGTCGCCTACGCCGTGTGCGCCACAGGGAGCCTGATCCTCGCCGCCGGCAAGGAGCGGGAGCGGGCCACGCCGCTGGTGCCGCGCCTGCACGTGGCGCTGCTTCCGGCCTCAAAGCTCGTGCCCGATCTGCCGGCCGTGTTCGAGGGACTGGCCAAAGGCCCCATGCCGAGCGCCGTCAACTGCGTCTCCGGCGTCTCCAGCACCGGGGATATCGAATTCGTCTACGTGCGCGGCGTCCACGGCCCGCTGGCCGTCCATGTCATCGGTTTGGAGTGGTTGTAGCGGGTGAGGCCAGGGGCGCCGCCCCCGGCCCCCGCACGATGCCCCACCCCGTAAAAAGGTTTAGGAAAGGGAGAGCGCGAGAGGGGAGAACCCTTTGCAAAAGGGTTCTCCCCTCTCGCATATTCCCTCCTTCTACCTCTTCCCCCCAAATAACGCGCCGAGGATGCCTCGGGCGATTTGGCGGCCGATCTGGCTGCCGATGGAGCGCACGGCGCTTTGGGCCATGGAGCCGATGAGTTTTTCCACCGGCGAGGCCTGGGTCCGGGAGGGCTTGGTTTCTTCCTCGCGGCGCTGCGCCCTGGCCTGGAGCATTTCGAAGGCGGATTCCCGGTCCACCATTTGTTCGTAATGTCCGTAGAGCGTCGAGCCCCGCACGATTCCCTGGCGTTCGGCGTCGGCAAGGGGAGCAAGGCGGCTTCGCGGCGGCACGATCAGCGCCCGTTCCACCATTTCCGGCTGCCCCTTTCCATCGAGAAAGGACACCAGCGCTTCGCCCACGCCGAGTTCGGTGATGGCCTTAGCCGCGTCGAAGGCGGGATTTTGGCGGAAGGTGTCGGCCGCCGCGTCCACGGCTTTTTTCTCGCGTGGGGTGAAGGCCCGCAGCGCGTGCTGCACCCGGTTGCCGAGCTGGGCCAGCACCGTGTCCGGCAGATCCAGGGGCGACTGGGTGACGAAGTAGACCCCGACGCCCTTGGAGCGGATGAGCCGCACCGTGAGTTCGATTTTTTCGACCAGGGCCTTGGGCGCGTCGTCGAAGAGCAGGTGGGCCTCGTCGAAGAAAAAGACCAGCTTGGGCTTTGCCGGGTCGCCGACCTCGGGCAGGCGCTCGAAGAGTTCCGAAAGCAGCCACAGGAGCATGGTGGCGTAGACCTTGGGCGCGGCGAGCAGGCTCTGGGCATTGAGGATGTTGACCACGCCCCGGCCCGATGCGTCGGTCTGGAGCAGGTCGTCGAGGTCCAGGGCCGGTTCGCCGAAGAACGTGTCGCCGCCTTGCCCTTCCAGGGCGAGCAGGGCCCGCTGGATGGCCCCGACGCTGGCCGTGGACACGTTGCCGTAACGGGTGCGCAGCCCGGCCGCGTTTTCACCCACGTACGTGGCCATGGTGCGCAGGTCCTTGAGATCGAGCAGCAGCAGCCCGGAATCGTCGGCCGCGCGGAAGATGATCTCCATGACCCCGGACTGGGTTTCATTGAGCCCAAGCAGTCGCGATAAAAGCAGCGGCCCCATCTCTGAAATCGTGGTCCGCAGCGGATGCCCGCTCTGGCCGAACACGTCCCAGAAAACGACCGGATAGCCGGCCGGCGGGTCGGTCAGGCCGAGCTTTTCGGCCCGGGCGGCAATCTTTGGGTTTTCGCCCCCGGGCACGGCCATGCCCGAAAGGTCGCCTTTGACGTCGGCCAGAAAGACCGGCACCCCGCGCTCGGAAAACGCTTCGGCCAGGACCCGCAGGCTCACGGTCTTGCCCGTGCCGGTGGCTCCGGCCACCAGTCCGTGGCGGTTGGCCATGGCCGGCGAAAGCAGGGCGTCCTTTTTTCCCCTGGCCACGAGAATCGGGGCAGTCTCGGTTGTCATGGGCAATCCTTTTGCTTAAAAATCGAAAAGCGGTTCATATCTTCGGCGATCATGCATCCTATCGCAACCGCCGGCGTCGCGCCACGTGCGGCCGGCATCCCAATCCCTGGAGGTCACCCATGTTCCGTGTCCGCATCCTGGCGATTCTGGTTATGCTCGGTCTTGTCCTCACCGCTCTCCCGGCCCTGGCCAAGGAGCACAAGGAGAAAAAGGAAAAAGCCGTGCCCGATGTCACCGGCGTGTGGAAGGGCACGTCCGACACCGTGGCCATGGGCAAGCTCGGCCATGCCGACGCCGTGCATTCGCCGCAGTTTCTGCATGCCGACTGGACCCTCACCATCGACAAGCAGGAGGGTCGGGCTTTTTACGGCACCAAGGCTTCGGCCAGGGCCAAGGAAACCGTGGTCGGCGTTATCGACGGGGCCGCGAAGCTCTACATGGCCGACGACGACGGCGTCTACATCGGCAAGCTGACCGGCAAAAACACCATGATCATCACCTACGTCGAGGGGACCAAGGAGTCCAAGGTGGCCTCCATCACGCACTATCGGCGTGAAGCGGCCGACCAGAAAAAGGAAGAGTCCAAAAAGTAGGCGCGTTGCTCTTTACTGTCCGGGATGTTCGGGTCGCGGCTGCGGTCGCGGCCCTTTTTTATGGCGCGGATGGATGGTGCCGTCGCCGAAGATGCGGTCGTATTGCGCCGTATCGCCGGGATGGAAGTCGTAGCAGTCCGAGGCGATGAGCGGCCGTCCGGCGGCGAGCAGTTCGCTGACCGTGACGAAGCGATAGCCGCGTTTTCGCAGTTCCACCAAAAGGCGCGGCAGGGCCTCCCCGGTGCCGTGGCCGTTGCCGTTGGCGTGGCCGATAAGGATGTCGCCGGGGCGCACCCGGGCGAGGACGATCTTGACGATGCGCTCCGGTGTGGAGTGCGGATCCGGGTCGCCGGTGGTCAGGCTCCATTGTATGGCGGCAAGTCCCATGGACGCGACCAGGGACAGAGCATCGGGTCGGCAGCGGCCGTAGGGGAAACGCAGCAGCGTCGGCGCGGCCGGAATCGTGGCGATTGCCGCCTCGGAAATACCCTTTTCCCGGGCCATCAGCGCGATTTTTTCCCGCAACAGCGCATACTCGGCCTGGGTCCAGGCGATTTGCCGGCGCATTTCGGCCGTGTCGAGCTGGCCGAAATTGCCGTGGGTCCAGGCGTGGCTGCCGATCTCGAAGAGCGGATCGCTTATGAGCTGCATGGCCCGCGTCGGGTGGGAACGCATCCACTTGCCGCCGGCGAAAAAGGTGGCTTTCGCCCCGGCGGCGCGAAGCGCGTCCACCACCGCGCCGTCATAGCCGGATTTCTGGTCGGCCAGTTCGCACAGGTCGAAGGTCAGGGCGACGAGCTTCTCGCCATGGGTGTTCACCCTGCGGATGGAGCCGGCCAGGGCCTCGGGCAGCGGCGGGAGGGCCGGAAACGTGGTGGCCTCTGGTGGGGAGCGGTCGGGCGGCCCGAGCCGGCCCGATTTGCGTTCTCCCGGCCCGGCGGCCAGGACGTCCGGGGACCACAGGGCGGTGAAGACGGCGGCGGAACCCGCGGCCCGGGCCGTGACGACCCCGGCGAGGAACGGCAAGCAGAAGGTGAGCGCAAGAATGCGGGCGAAACGCATGGGAGGCCTCCGGTAAGCGGGATGGGGCACCATGGCATCGGTGCGGGACGGTGGCAAGGCGGCGGCAGGCGCGGGTAGGCCTTTTCCGAGGAAGGATGCGGCCGGGGCGCGGGCCGTTTCCCGTCGGGGAGAGAAGGGAAACGGTCCGCGCGATCCTTGGGGTGTGGAAAACGACCGCGGAAACGGGAGGCCGGGAGATTTACTTGCGGCTCGACGCGCCGGCTTTCTTTTTGTGCTTGCTCTTGGACCGGGACGCGGTGTGCGTTCTCTTTTTCGAGGGGGCCTTTTTGACCTTGGCGGCCTTGTGGCGGCTGGATTTGACGCTGGCCTTGTGGCCGTCGATGCGCGCCGACGCGCCGCGCTTGGCGCTGATTTTCTCATGCCGGCCGGAGTCGGCCACGCGGATTTTCTTGCCGCGATGGTGCGACTTGGCCCTTTTGACCGAAGACTTGGCCGGGGCAACGTCGGCCTTGGCCAGCATGCTGTCCACCGAGCCCTCGAAGGAGGCGTCGAGGATGCGTTCGGTTTCGCGATTGCGGACCTGGCTCGAACGCCCGCCGAGGACCACGGCGATGATGCGTGTCTTGCCGCGCTTGGCCGTGGCGATGATGTTGAAGCCGCTGGCGTTGACGAAACCGGTCTTGATGCCGTCCATGCCTTCGCACACGCCGAGCAGACGGTTGGTGTTGGCGTGCACCGCGCCGCAGTGGTTGATGGTCGTGGTGGAGTGGTAGCGCAGGGCCTGGGGATAATGGCGCAGGTAGCTGACGGCCAGCTTCATGAGGTCCCGGGCGGTGGTCAGCTGTCCAGGAGCGGGCAGCCCGTTGGGGGTCTTGAAGGTGGTGCGGGTCATGCCGAGCTGCCGGGCCTTGGCGTTCATCCGTTTGACCCAGGCGGGCACGCCACCGAAATGTTCGGCCACGGCCACGGCGGCGTCGTTGCCCGAGGCCACGGCCATGCCGCGCATGAGTTCGTCGAGGGTGACGGTTTCCCCGGCCCGCAGGTTCATGGTGGAACCGCCCGTGGCGTCGGCGCGGCGGCTGACCTTGACCTTGTCGCTGAAGCTGGCCTGGCCGGATGCCACCATGTCGAAAACCAGGTACATGGTCATGACCTTGGTCACGGAGGCGGGAGCGATGCGCCGGTCGGGGTCCTGGCTGTAGAAAATTTTCCCCGTTCCGTAGTCGGCGACCAGGGCGGCTTTGACCGCCAATTTGCCGGAAGAATGATGTTTGGCTGGAAACGCCGTTTTCGGCCCGATCAGGCACAGGACGATGAGCAAGAACATGATGCGTCGCATTGACGCCTCCCCGTTTAAAAAAATCATACAACTCCCGCGAGTGAAAGCCCTTCCCCAAGCGTTTTCCACAGGCAGCACGAACCATGCCACAAACCCCGCGTGAAAAGCGGGCGCGGCAATAACAGGCCGACAGGACTTGGGGTTTGAATCAGGGCGAGATACGCCCGCGCAGAATAGGGCGGACCATTCCGGGCCGCGTCCAAGGTCGGTTTGAAATTGTCAAACGAGGCGTTTGATAATCTCAAACAGTCCCGGGGGCAAGAAGCATCCGGGCCAGGTCCTCGATTTTTCCCAGGTACTCTTCGCGGTAGGCCTCGCCGTTGGCCGTGAAAGTCGCGGCCGTGCGGGCATGGGCCTCGCACCAGCCGGCCAGGACCGGATTTTTACGCCACCGGCCGTAGGCCCGCACCATGGACAGCAGGTTGTGGCATACCGGCATGTACGGTGCCGCCGTGACCAAAAGCTCGGTGAAGTCGGTCTCGGGCCGGAAGAAGAACTGGCCCACCGCCCGGGCCGCCTTGTAGTTGGAGCCGCTTATGAGCAGGGGGAGCATGGCCGCTTCGTCCAGGCGTTCGGGCGCAAAGGGTTTGTCCCAGGACGCGGGCACGGCCTCGTCCGGGGCGTAGGCCACTTGTCCCGTCTCCAGCGCCTCTTCGACCTTGGCGACAATCGCCGGCCACAGCCCGCCGGCATGCTCAAGGTCGCGGCTTATGGCCAGCGCCCCGTCGTCGGCTGGTCGAACGCGTAAAAACGGGAAGTGCGCCTCCACAGGCGTGCCGCTACGGGCCATCACCCCGGCCATGATCCGGTCGGCGTCGAGGTAACGGACGCCTGGAAGATCGGCCGCCCAGGCCGCGAATTCCCGGCCCGCGTCGAAGCAGGCCTCGCCCCAGCCTTGCAGATAGGAGTGGGGCGAGGGGCCGAGGCCCGGGAAATGGGACATGCGGCCGCATACGATAAGGGGAATGTCGGGCAAGGCTTCACGCCAGGCGAGCAGCATGTTCGCCAGCCGGTCGAGGTAGGTGGCGGGATTGGGCGCGATGGCGCGGTAATGACGCTTGATGAAGCGGCCGAAGGCCGGCGCGGCGTCAAGCGCCCGCGGATCGATGTAAAAGGCGTGGCCTTCACGCTCATGCAGGAAAAGGGGCGTGTTTTCGTGGAAGAGATTGACCACCAGGACGTCGGGACGGGGACTCTCAGGCGGCGGCAGGAACTGGTCGGCAAGCTCCCGGGTGTGCAGGTATTCTCCGACCCCTGCGGCGGCGATCATCTTCGCCAGAAGCGGCGGTACGAACCCCGGCGAGCGCGCCAGGGTCACGGGCGAGGCCAGGGAGGCAAAGCCTGCCGGCAGGCCGGCGGCCGTTGCCGCCTCGGCGCAAAACTGCATCTGGCAATTGCCGCGAAAAAGGATCATTGCTGGCCCTCTGAAGTCGGCATGACCGTTCGGCAAGGGGATTGCAAGCGGAACTGCCGGGAGGACGGAATTTCCGCGACCGCATGTTTATACGGACGTTTCGCATGGACCCGCTCGAGGTCAACGCCCACCTGCTCTGGAAAGAGGACGGCCGGGCGGTTGTCGTCGACTGCGGCGGCCGGCCTGGGCTGGTGCTGGAGGAGATCGGCAGGCGCAAGCTGACGCTTGTCGCCGTGCTGCTTACGCATCTGCATCACGACCATGTGCTCGGGGTGGCCAGACTCGTCCGGGAGACGGGCGCGCCGGTGTACGCTTCCTCCGCCGACTCTTTCTTGGCCAGGGACGGCATCCTTTCGCCGGGCGGCCGGCTGGTGAGCCCTTCCTTTTCTTTTGAAGACATTGCCCCGGGACGCCATCTTTTTCTCGGCGAGCCCTGCCTGGTTTTGCCCGTGCCCGGGCATACGCCGGGCCATATGGCCTATTTCTTCCCGCATTCCCTGGTCGCCTTCACCGGGGATACGCTTTTTGCCGGCAGCGTGGGGCGCACCGATACGGCCTACGGCGACGGAGCGCTGCTTCTGGCTTCCATCCGGGACAGGCTCCTGACCCTCCCCGAGGCTGTGGAGATTTTTCCGGGCCATGGCCCGTCGACCACGGTGGGTCGGGAAAAGACCCGCAATCCCTTTTTCGCGCCCAAAGGCGCTCACACGCCGTAAATGGCCGCCGCCTTGGCCCGCAAATGCCGGATGAGCGGCCCGGCCGTCGGGGCCTGCCCCGTGGCCGCGGCGATCAAATCGCGCGGGCGAAAAAGTCGTCCCTTCTCGTGGATGTTCGTGCGCAGCCAAGTGAGCAGCGTCCCGAAATCCCCGGCCGCCATGCGCTCGGACAGGTCCGGGATGGCCTTGCCCGCCGCCTCGAACAGGCAGGCGGCGTAGATGTTGCCCAGGCTGTAGGTGGGGAAATAGCCGAAGGCCCCGGTGGCCCAGTGCACGTCCTGCAGACAGCCGGAAGCGTCGTCCGGCGGCGTCAGGCCCAAAATCTCCTCGGATTTTGCGTTCCAGGCCTCTGGCAGGTCGGCCACGGCCAGATCGCCGCGCACAAGGGCCAGCTCCAGCTCGAATCGCAGTACGATATGCAGGTTGTAAGTCGTTTCGTCGGCGTCCACGCGGATGAGCCCCGGCGCGGCCGCACCGACGGCCTTGAACGCGGCTTCGGGCGAAAGCCCGGCCAGTTGCGGGAAAAGCGATGCGGCCAGCGGCAGGAAATGTTCCCAGAAGGGCAGCGACCGGGCCACCTGATTTTCCCAAAGCCGGGACTGGGACTCATGCACGCCCAGGGAAACGTGTTCGCCCATGGGGGTGCCGTGGCGGGCGTCGCCGGTGTCGTGGCCGAGGCTGTAGAGCGAATGCCCGGCCTCGTGCACGGCCCCGAAGAGCGCCTTGGTGCAGTCGCTTGTGTCGTAGCGCACGGTGATGCGGACATCGCCCGGGCCGATCATGGTCGAAAAGGGGTGGGCCGAGACGTCCAGGCGCGAGGCTTCGGGCGGCAAGCCGATGCGCCGGGTGACCTCGGCCAGCAACGCTTGCTGGTCCGCGAGGGGGTACGGGCCTCCTGGCAGGGGGGCTGGAGCCGGCGCGCCCGCCACCGCATCCATGATGGTCCTGGTCGCGTCGCGCAATTCGGCCAAAACCGGCGTGATGCCGGCCGTGGTCTCGCCCGGTTCGAAACCGTCGAGCAGGGCGTCGTAGGCTTCGCCGGCGTAGCCCAGGGCTTCGGCTTTTGCTCTCGAAAGTTCGAGCAGCTCTTTAAGTTTCGGGGAAAATGCTTTGAAATCGTTGTCTTTTCTGGCCAGTTCCCAGGTCCGCTGACCGGCGCTTGCCGCCCGGGCCAAGGCCACGGCCAGATCCTGGGGGATTTTTACGGCCAGATCGTAATCACGCCGCCATTCGCGGATGTTGGCCGCCTCGGGGCTTGCCGGATCGACGGTCAGTTCCGATCCTTCGCAGGCCGCCAGCCACTCGCCCATGGCCGGGTCTGTGGCCCGGCGGTGCAGGATGGCGGTCATCTCCCCGATCTGGGCGGCCCGGCCGGCATGGGCGGCGGCGGGCAGCATCACCTGCTGGTCCCAGGACAGAAGGCTTAGCGCCGCGCCGATGTCGGCGCTGGCCCGGCCATGGGCGACCAGACGGTCGTAGGCGTCGCGCGCGGTCATTTCTTGCGGCTCCTCGGGGTGTGCTTGGCGGCGGCCGCCTTTTTGGCCGCCATCATGGGCTCGTAGAGCGGCTGGTAGAAAAAGCTCACATCACCCGCGTTTTCGGCCGGGTGGAACACGCAGTAGATGTTCACGTCGCCGATGGTCCAGGAATGGTAGTACTGGTCCGGCTTCTCGGCGGTCGGCGGGCCGAAGTCCCTGGTGAGGCCGGCCAGGGCCGTCTTGTAGGCGGCCATGCCGTCGAAATCGATCCACACGTGATAGAAGCGGTCTTTGAAAAATTCGTAAAAGGCGTCGCGGATGGGCGCGCCGGCAATGTCCTTGGGGCCCTGGGGCCAGATGCAGGTGACCACGTCCACGCCCTTGTCCACCTCATAAACGGCCAGGCCGGGATTCGATTTCACCGAGACTCCCCAGGCCAGCCCGCCAAAACCCGTGGGCACGGCCATCCCCGGTGTTTGGGGAGACGCTTCGCCGAACATGGGAACGCCCTGGGGCGTGGCGGCGGGCGCCGGCGCGGCCGGCTGCTGCGCTGAAGCCGCCTGCTGGACCGGGGCCTGGGCGACCGGGGAGGGGGCTAGGGGAGCTTGGGCCAGAGGGGCCGGCGGCGGCGTCTGGACGGCAGGGGGAACCGCAACGGGCGGTTGCGGCGCGGGGGCCGACGTTATGGGCGCACCGGGCGGCAACGGCTCGCCAAGGACGACCCGGTGGCCCGGCTGGGAGGGAGAATCCGGCGCGGCTGCTTTGGCTGTGGACTTGCCCTTGCCGGCATCGTGCCGGGTTTGGGGCTTGGGCGCGCAGGCGGTCAGGGCCAGGATAAGGAGCAGGACGAATGCTGGTCTGATGCGGGGCATGCGATAACTCCGGGCAGGGAAGTAGCGTTGTCGTATGCTAGCCAATGCCCTGCGGAAAGGAAAGCTCCGGGGACATGTTTCGGCGGCCGGCCTGCATACGGGCAGCCGCTTGTCGTTTCGGGGCGCGGCGTGTACCCCGAAGGCAACCCCGCGTCGCGACAGGCTCCAAGGCTGTCCGGGCGGGCAAGTCGTAACGGAAGGGAGCGAGAACCATCATGAAGTGCATCACATTCGACGAGGTCCCGGCCCGGGAACTGACCGCCGCCACCATGCGCGGCGTGACGGGCCGGGTGGTCATCGGCAAGGCCGACGGCGCGGACAATTTCTGCATGCGCGTCATCGAGATGGCCAAGGGCGGTGTCATCCCGGCCCATAGCCATCCCTGGGAACACCAGCAGTTCGTGCATTCCGGCCGGGGCTGGGTGGAATGCGACGGCGTGCGAAAGGACATCGGCCCCGGCTCGGTGGTCTACATCCCGCCAAACGCCGTCCACCAGATGCAAAATACCGGCGACGAACCGCTCGTCTTCGTCTGCCTCGTGCCCCCTGCCGCGCCGGAACTTTAAATAATACTTTGGGGAAAGGAAGTGCGAGAGGGGAAACCCTTTAAAAA